>JAHJRJ010000242.1 GCA_018830765.1 Bacteroidota bacterium
GACGGGCAAGGATACGGTTCTGGTGCGTGAGCCGGGCGGAACTCCGATATCTGAAAAAATACGCAACATACTTCTCGACAATAAAAATAAAGAAATGACGCAGATTGCCGAGTTGTTTTTGTTCTCAGCCGCAAGAAATCAACTCGTCAATCAAGTAATTCTTCCCTCGATGAAAGACGGTAAAATTGTAATCTGTGACAGGTTCTATGATTCCACAACAGCTTATCAAGGATATGGCAGAGGTATTAACATCGAAGCAATTACAAAGATAAACGAGATTGCAACTATGAGAACTAAGCCTGACCTCACTTTTTTTATAGATATTCCGATAAATGAAATTACAAAACGACGTTTATCGGCGAATGCTTCTATTGACAGAATGGAATCATCGGGTGAGAAGTTCTATGAGAAAGTACGCAACGGCTACCTTGAAATCGCAAAGCACGAACCCGAAAGATTTTTCGTTATTAACGGTCTTCAAGACGTTGATACGATACACGAAACAGTCTGGAAGATAATAAGCAAGAATTTATGATATTTTTTTAACGGAGTTTACAAAATGAGACATATCATTAAAAATAGATCAAAAGTAATTATAATCGTGTCGGTAATTGTTGCATTCACACTGGGATTCTCAGTCGCTGATTCGGATTATTTTTTCAAAGTAAATAAAAGTATTGATGTTTTCGGAAGAGTCTTCAAAGAAATTACTTTCAATTATGTTGACGAGATAGACCCCGAAGTTTTTATGAATACAGGTATTGAGGGAATGCTGAAGTCTTTGGATCCATACACCAATTTTATATCAGCTTCGGAGGTTAGCGATGTTGATCTTATCACAACCGGAAGATATGGCGGAATAGGCATTACAATTAGTATGCGCGACGGTATGATTGTGATTACTTCGCTGATGGAAGGTTACACAGCGCAAAAGCAGGGGTTACGAATCGGCGACAAGATAATAGAAGTTGACGGTAAATCTTTGTTGAACGTAAAACTCGAAGATGTGCGGCATTTAACCAGAGGTGAACCCGGAACAGAAGTCCGTGTAAAAGTACAGCGGGAAGGAGAACAGAAACCACTCGATTTTGTTTTGATAAGAGAAGAAATAAAATTAAAAAATATTTCTTACTCTAACCTTATCCAAAACGAGATTGCTTTAATAAAGTTGGACCGCTTTACCAGAACCGCAGGCGACGAATTCAGATTAGCTGTAAAAGAATTACGGCTGAAAGGAGAGATAAAGGGAATAATACTCGATTTACGCGACAATCCGGGTGGTTTGCTCGACGCAGCGGTTAACATAACATCTAAATTCGTTCCCAAAGGAAGTTTAGTCGTTTCAACGAGAGGCAGAAAAGTTGGATCCGAGCAAAAGTATTTTTCAGTTGAAGAACCTATTCTTCACGAAATACCCGTAGCGGTTTTAATCAATAAAAACAGCGCGAGTGCCAGCGAGATCGTCGCGGGAGCGATTCAAGATTTAGACCGAGGTATAATTGTGGGTAGCCGTACTTTTGGAAAAGGTTTGGTGCAGAATGTGGTTCCATTACCCTACAACAATCAACTAAAACTAACGACCGCAAAATATTATACACCGAGCGGTAGGTGTATTCAGGAAATCGACTATATACATAAAGATAAAGACGGGTTGTTTACTATTACTCCCGATAGTTTGAAGAAAAATTTTTTCACAACAAATGGACGGAAGGTTCAGGAGCTTGGCGGTATCCATCCCGATACGACTCTACTCGAACCTGAACCGAGTTTATTGTACCTGAAACTGATGCAAAAGGCGATGTTCTTTAAATTTGCAACACATTACGTTTCCACTCATAGCGAATTGCCGGAGGATTTTTCAGCGAACGGTGATTTGTGCACTCAGTTTAAAAATTATGTGAGGGAGAATAAATTTACTTACGAAGATCAAGTAGAAACAAAAGTTGAAGAAGTTAGAAATTTAGCCGAAAAATCGAATTACGGCAAAGAGATTATTGACGGAATTCAAGCTTTAAAATTGAAAATCGCAACACATAAGGAAAATGCGTTCGAAGAAAATCAGAAGGAATTAGTCAGACAGCTTCGTCAGGAAATTTATAGCAGATATAAAGGCGAGCAAGGCAGGATAGAAGCATCTTATATGGATGATAATCAAGTCCAAGTTGCCGTCGGAATAATTAGAAACAACAATCTTTATAAAAAAATACTGAACATCCAATAAAACCGAATGGATTTTCTAACTCTATTTATTTTATTATTGGTGGGTTGTGTAATTGGGTTTCTCGCAGGATTTTTCGGCGTAGGTGGCGGAGTTATATTGGTGCCTGTGCTAGTATTTTTATTCGAACATCAGAGTGTAAACAATTCGGTGTTAACCCAATTGGCGATGGGGACGAGTCTGTTTATAGTAATATTCGCTTCTATTTCGAGCGCGACGAAACACACGCAGCAGCAGAATGTTTATTGGCGCGCTGTAATGATTATGGGAATTGCGAGTGTTATTACTGCGGGCTTAGGTTCAGTAATCGCAGCATCTTTGCCGGGAAATGTTCTAAGAATATTTTTTGCGGTTGTCGTGTTTGCAGTTGGTTTGCGATTGTTTTTTGAAAAAATAAAGCAGGATCAAATCGGCAAGTTCAAACCTGATACGTGGAAGTTAATTCTGATAGGTTCTGTCGTTGGAGTTTTGTCGTCGCTTACAGGAGTTGGCGGCGGAGTGTTTTCCATTCCGCTAATGTATTATCTTGCGAACTTCCCGATCAAGCGAGCTATCGGAACATCATCTGCAACAATAATTATAACGGCAGGTGTAGCTGTAACAGGTTACATATTGAATGGATATGGCAATCCCGGATTGCCTGCACACACATTCGGGTTTGTTGATTATTTTCAA
>JAHJRJ010000243.1 GCA_018830765.1 Bacteroidota bacterium
CTTTCCTTTTTCGCCCATATCAATCGTCAGCTCGCTGACATACATTTTCACAAACTTCTCGCCGAGCGCGTAATCAAGTCCGTGTCCATACTGAAGTGCGTAAGGAATTGATTCATCTTGGTGAGTGTATCCGTAGTGTATGCTCTCCTTCAAACCAAGTGAAAGCTTTCGAGCGAGTTCTTCGCCTAAATCTTTTCGAACCACATCGAGTCCGAGGGGCAGCGGTAAACCATTTGAATATTTTTGCCAATATTCACCGAAGTCTAAAATTTTATTAAAGCCCTGTTCTTTGTAAGTTATCTGTCCTTCGTGTATGATTAACCCTCCATCGAATTCCCCGCTGTTTACTCTTTCCATAATTTGGTCGAATGGAATATCTACATTCTCAATTCCGCCTGTAAAAAGTTTAAATAGAAGTGTTGCAGTCGTTATGGGCCCCGGTGTCGCGATACGTTTACATTTTAGTTCATCAAGTGTTTTGTATTTTTTAGAAATAATTACAGGTCCGTAACCTTCGCCCATACTTGCGCCTGTTCGCATTATCCAGTATTTATCCGCAATGTAAGGAAAGGCGTGGGCAGAAATTGCTGTTACTTCAAGCTCCCCCTTCATAGCTCGTTTGTTAAGCGATTGTATGTCTTCAAGTAAGTGTTCGATTTTAATTCCCTCAAGTTTTACTTTTCCCGATGCAAGTCCGTAAAACATAAATGCGTCGTCGGGGTCGGGGCTGTGGCCCACTTTGATTATTCTTTCGTTCATATTATGATGTCCGATATTTGTCAGTAGTCATTGGTAGTTTGTTATTTGCTCTATGCTCGAAGTTTATCCCGCTACCAGCGGGACTCTTAGCTCCAATATATACCGAAACTATCCCGAATGTTAACCTGTGTTGTTTCGTTTCTTTATAGCCGATTTGATTGAGAATTTTCAAAAACTCTTCGCCTTCGGGAAATTGCATCACTGTGTTTGGTAGATAGCGGTAAGCTTCGTCATTCTTCGAGATTAATTTTCCTATCAAAGGAAGTATATGTTTGAAATAAAAGAAATATATCTGTTTGAAAGGGGAAAATTTTGGTTTGGAAAATTCGAGCACTAAAATTTTCCCACCTGTTTTAAGTACCCGGTGCATTTCACTCAGTCCCTTTTCGAGATTTTCGAAATTACGTACACCGAAAGCTGACATCGCTGCATCGAAATAATTGCTGTCGAATGCGATGGATTCGGCGCTACCGGTTTGGAGAGTAATCCTGTCGGACAACTGTTTCTTGCTGATTTTATCTTTTCCGATTTCAAGCATTTTTTCGGCTATATCGATGCCGTAAACCTTTTGACAGCCACAATTTACAGCCGCTGCCGAAAAATCGCCCGTCCCGCAAGCTACGTCCAGAACGAGATTAGGAGCTGGATTTCCGAGCAGCTTCAAAGCTTTTCTTCGCCAATAAAAATCAAAACCGCCGCTCAAAAAGTGATTCAAGAAATCGTAACGGTGAGCGATGGAGTCGAACATATTTGCAACTTGATCCGATAAATATTTTTTTTCCGAAATCACACACAAAGATAAACAAACTCGTAATATTAAGCAACGATTTATCGAATACCGAATTTTAATAAACTTGATTTTCAACCCGTCTCTTGTTATACTTAATCAAGTTTATAGCCCTGCATTCATGAGTTTGTGTGAAATGAGAAAACAATGATCATAGTTATGAAACCGATAGCAACTCTTGACGATGTTAAGAGAGTTGTTGATAAAGTAAAATTCTTAGGCTTTGAACCGCACATCACCAACGATGATGAGAGGACGCTCATCAGGATTTCAGGGGACGATCGGCAGATCGACCGGGAACAAATAAATATACTTCCAAATGTAGAAGCTGTTGTTCCGACATTGAAGCCATATAAATTAGTAAGTCGCGAATTGCATCTTACAGATACTATAGTTGATGTAGACGGCATCAAAGTTGGAGGTAAAGATGTTGTAGTGATGGCTGGACCATGTTCTGTCGAGAATGAAGAACAACTTCTCACATCTGCAAAAATTGTAAGGGAAGCCGGAATTAAGGTATTACGGGGCGGCGCTTTTAAGCCACGAACAAGTCCTTACACATTTCAAGGATTAGGTGAAGAGGGGTTGAAAATATTAGCCAAGGCAAAGCGGGAGACAGGACTTAAAATCGTTACCGAAGTAATGGATGATGCCGATGTTAATCTCGTTGCTGAATATGCAGATATACTTCAGATAGGTTCGCGTAATATGCAGAATATAAAGCTACTGCGGGCTGTGAGTAAAATTAGAAAACCAGTTTTGTTGAAGCGAGGTTTTTCTGCAACGTTAACTGAATTCTTAATGAGCGCAGAGTATTTACTCGATGGTGGAAACGATCAAATAATATTGTGCGAAAGAGGGATAAGAACTTTTGTTGAATACACACGTAACACACTCGACTTGAATATAATCCCTGCGATTAAAAGGTTATCGCATTTACCGATTATTGTCGACCCGAGCCATGGCACTGGCAGGTACGATTTTATTATTCCGATGAGTCGCGCATCGATCGCAGCGGGAGCGGACGGACTTTTAGTAGAGATGCATCCTAAGCCGGAGGATGCGATTTCCGATGGAGCACAGTCGCTCAAACCTGAGAAATTATTTCAATTGATAAACGACCTTAAACAAATCGCTGCGGCTGTTGGTCGCAATTTGATATAAGAATGCTGATGATAAAACTCCAGAACTTGACAAAAAAGTTTGGAAGTTTCACTGCAGTAGATAACATTTCACTCGAAATTCCATCCGGACAATTCTTTGGTTTTTTAGGCCCGAATGGAGCAGGAAAAACTACCACGATTAAAATGATGACTGGTTTGTATAATCCCACTCACGGAGATGTTCTGATAAACAGCGTAAGCATTATTAAAAGTCCGGTGGAGGTAAAAAAACAAATCGGTTATATTCCCGACCAACCTTTCATTTACGATAAATTAACAGGTAGGGAGTATTTATATTTCTGTGGAGGATTGTTCGAGATTGAGAACTCGAAATTGGAGGGGAAGATAGAGGATTTAATAAAACACTTTGAAATTAGTGAGTGGATTGATAAGCGGTCAGAAAACTACTCGCAAGGTATGTCGCAGCGGCTGATAATCGCAGCGGCAATATTACACGACCCGAAAGTCATTATAATCGACGAGCCGATGATCGGTTTAGATCCACGCAGTGCGGCAATCGTAAAAAACGTTCTTAAAGAAAGATCGAGAAACGGCTCAACGGTTTTTATGTCGACACATATACTTCACGTTGCCGAAGAATTATGCGACAGGATAGCGATTATTAATAAAGGAAAGATTATTTTTGATTATTCACACGATGAACTGCAGTCTTTTAAGCATAAGTATAACGGAAAATTAGAGAATTTATTTCTCGAACTTACTGAATAAACAAATGCGGCAATTAATTCACATCTTATTCTATAAA
>JAHJRJ010000244.1 GCA_018830765.1 Bacteroidota bacterium
TAGTTTTCCGCTAACCAAACTAAAATTACCTGACAGGACAAGATTATCCATTAATTTAGAACTCATGTAAAATTCTACACCTTTTGTGGTTTGTCTTCCAATGTTCAGATAAGTATCACCTCTGAAATCGTTTCGCATCCAATCGTTACCAAGTGTATCCAATCTAATATTTTTATCCCAGAGGTAAACATATTCAATCATGTTATCAGTTACTGTGTTATAAAAGGATACTCCAAACCAAACATTATCGATATTTTGTTTGAAACCAATCTCAAATGATGACGAAGTTTCAGGTTTCAAATTTTTATTCCCTCTTGGGATGCCTGAGATAAAATCCTTATTCGGTGCATAAAATTGATATAGTGATGGTGCATTAAAACCTGTTGAGTACGATGCGTAAACCAATGCATTATTATTTATTTTTAACGAAGGATTTAAAGTAAAAGTTGGTTTGTTACCGAATGTATTATGGCGATTTAATCGACTGCCAAATGCAATCGAAAAATTTTTAAATTCCTTATCTACAAGACTGCCATTTACATCCAAATGAACAAAGATATTTTTTGTTGATGTATTTAATCTTAAACTATCGAGGTCAGAACTGAAGGTATATTCACCAAATATACTTCGTGTATAAAAATAATTTTTAGCCGACATAAATTCACTATACAACCCACCGCCAATTACACCACCGATTCCATTCATCTGAAAATTTGCTTGAATTTCGTTTGTTGATGTCCTACCATTCCATAAATCATCGGAATATGTATGGTCATTGTTTCCAAATTTATCGATAACAGATGAATCATCAACTGCTCTCCGCTTCATAGTTGAATATCCACCGATGTATTTTAAAGTTAAAATATCATTCAACTCATACGAAGCTCCATAGGTGAACAAATTTCTTTTGAAATCAAGTGTAGCGTTATCATCATCAACAAAAGCTCGTTTATCAATATCGGTTTTTTGTTTTGTCTTTTGAAATGAGCCGAAAATATCCAGTTTATTAGCACTGTATCCGATTTTTCCAATAATATCAGTATGATTGAAATCATCCATATCACGATTTTTAAAAACATTCTGGTCAGTAACAGTGTCAACGGTAGCATCCAAACCCTTCACGTTCGAATTGTAAACTTCTCCACTAATGTACAAACCATTTTTCATTGAGTAATTCAGAAAAAGATTTTCTGAAAACATCGACGTCTTCCTGCCAAACGTGCCTGCTTTAAATTCTACATTGGCATTCAGTTCTTTACTCTGATTTTTGGGGGTTATGAAGTTGACAACACCACCAATTGCCGATGAACCAAACAATGTGCTGTGTGAACCCCTGACAATTTCAATTCTATCAATGTTAGCCAACGATAATTCCGATAAATTGGGCGCGTTGTTTACAGTTGACGGGTCGGTGATACGGATATTATCTACCATGATAGTTGTGTGATTGCTTGATGCACCACGCATAAAAATACTTTGATGCATTCCGAAATTTTGTCCGTTGCCTACAATGTACATACCCTCATGGTTTGATAGAAGTTCAGAAACGTTGTTGTTAACTGAGTTTTGAATATTTTCACTTGTTATGAGCGTGATGCTTCTTCCAACATCTGCTGGATTCTTTTCGCTGCGTGTAGCAGTAATTACAACTTCTTTGAGCGGATAAATTTTTGTAGTATCCGCTGGTAAATCTTGACCTACCACGATATTAACTAGCAAGCCAAGGATTGGTATAAAAAGTTTTTTCATAAAATTAAAACTCCTTTCGGTTAAATTGTTAAAGTTAAATTGTTAAAATAAAAAACCCCGTCCTTTCGGCCGAATGCGGAAAAGACGGGGTATATTAAAAACTCATTAATGCCCGCACCTTCCCTCGAAGGTTTGTTGCTTCTAAGATTTTGATAGGTTTCCTGGCTCTTAGTTATCGGTAGTGAAGCGTCCTTCCCATCCCGATAAATCGGGACAGTGGACTTCTTCGAAAAAACTAAATACAGTTGCGGGGCAGCTTCCGGTTTACCCCGATATAATCGGGGCTCGTCCCGACTAAGTCGGGATTTAACCCAACGTTACAGGACTCACGGAATTCCCTAAATCAAAATCTGATTTGAAAGAACAATTTTACTGCGACTAATATAAAACTATTTTACTTGAGTGTCAAGAACTTTATGCAAAAAATAATTTTTGATTTCACATTTATTTTTTCCAACCAATCTGGAATTCGATCTCTTCTGTATCTTTTCCGCGTTCGTGCTCGATGTTAATCTCTGCATCACCCGGAACCGATATCCGCTCACCTGCTATTTGAATCCTGAATCTCTCCCTTTTTTCCA
>JAHJRJ010000245.1 GCA_018830765.1 Bacteroidota bacterium
AATTCATTCTGCGCCCGTTCTTTAAGATGTTGAGTATTTGAATTTATCTCGGAAATCTTGATATCTACATCGTGGAGCAACTTCAAGTTATCGTCGTGAATCCGACGGTCATCTTTGATTTTTAGTTCGACTGAATGTATAGCATTCCGCTTCTCTGTGTACTCGGATTCTATTTCTTTCTTTTTAAATTCAACATCGTTCAGTATTGATTTTAATTCCAACAACCTATCGTTATATAATTCAAGGTCGGTTGATATTCGCGCTACGTCGTTTTTCGCCGAGATAACTTCATCTTCGCGCTTCGACAATGTGGATTCAATCCCTGCAATCGTCGCTCCGACACGCTTCAGTTCAAGGTCGGCGTTACGCTGATCGCCCTGAATCGTAACAAGTTTTATCTCGGCATCGTTTACCTTTTTTGAAAGTTCGCCCCATAAACGGTTCAGGTTTTCGAGTTCCACATGCAGAGCAGAAGCTTTTTCTTCCAATTCGGATTTCGATTTTCCCATCGCTTCTAGTTGGGGAAAGAGTAACTCAACCTCTTTCGAAAGCTCCGCTCTTTCTTCAGCGATTCCTACGACTTCAGCGTTAATTCTTTCCAACGAGTCAAGAGCACGTTTTTTCTCGAATTCAACTTGGGCGATTTTCATTTCGATAGCGGTCATCTCACGTTCCAGGTTCTTAACCTTGTCCGTAGCCGCTTTTACATCAATCTCTTCAAGACTTTTAAGTTTTTGAACGTGTAAAGAATTTATTTTTTCAAGTTCCTGAAGAATTTTCGATTTGTCAGATTCCAACTCTTCTATCTGATCTCTTAAACCGATCAAACCGCCTTCATCTTGACGTTGGCTTCCCCCGCGTAAAGTGCCGCTGCTTGTCTTGATATTACCGTTCAACGCAACATATTTTACACCGATCATCGAATTCGGTATTGATGTAATTTTTTCTACGATTATTACATTATCCAGTAGAAGGTTAATCAACTCGCGATAAGGTTCTTTGACTTTTACAACCTGTGTTGCCCAGGTCAACGAGCTGCCGGGTAAGTTTTTAGTCCGTCTAATTTTCGGAACTCTGTCCAAACAGAAAAACAATGCCTTTCCCTTGCCCTGTTTATCCAGTTCGGAAATAGCTGCGTATCCATCGGCTTCCTTTTCAACTATCAAGTAGTTAGCGGCTTCACCCAACGCCGATTGAATTGCCGTTCGATACTTTTCTTCTGTGTTAATTACGTCGGCAACGGTTATGAATTTAGTTGCTGCTTGATAACTACCGGATAACAAAAACTTCGTCGCCTCGTCCCTACCTTCGTATCCTTTTATTAAGCCGGTTTGAAAATCGATCTTTGCGGTTATGCGATGGATCTCGTTCTTTAAATCCAACTCTTGCTGCTGGATATTTTCGATTTCAGATTTGATCTGCGCTACAGCAGAATTGATCTGTACTAATTCCATCTCTGCCTGAACAAATTGCCGGTGCAATTCCTTATCCTGCACCGTCATCGTTGCAACTTTTTCGGTGCAACTGTTTATTTCATTCTTAAAATAAACTATATCTTCATTAATACTCGCAGCACGCCGGTGGAGATTCTCAACCCTTTCTTCCAAAATATTTTTCTCACCGCTCTTTTGGACAATTTCGTGGATTAAAGCAATGATTTCATCGTTGTATTTTTGAACCTCCGATTTCTTCTCTTCAAGAATACTTTTGAGAGATTGAAATTCGGCGGCCGTGCGGTTATAATCATCTGTTGCATTTGCAACGTCAACGGATAGAGTTTCTATCTGTTGGATGAGAATAACTTTCCGTTCATCTAACTTATCTTTTTGTAAAGATAACTCAACTTTTTCCTTCTCGTATCGTTCTATATTTGAAGTAAGAGAACTGCGGCGCTCATTACCGATTATTATCGACTCGTCCAATTTATGCTTGCGTGATATCAAGCCGGCTAATTCGGATTGAGTTTCTATCAGCTTCCTCTCGACTTCGCTGATAGCGATTCTCATTCTGTCTAACAATTCTTCATGTTCGGCAAGTTCATTATCTATTTTAGTTTTGGATGTGTTGACCTGGTCTAAGCGTTCCTTCAGTGGAATTAGTTTTCCATATAAATAGGCGTATTCGTGCTCAAGTAAGTCGATTTCGAGCACACGAAGGTTTTGAGAGATTTCGTTATATTGTTCTGCGCGCTTTGATTGCCTCTCAAGAGCGTTAACATTCTTTTGAACTTCTTTTACGATATCGTTCACACGTACCAAGTCCTGTTGAACACTCTCCAATTTCCGGTATGCGGCTTTCCTGCGGTGTTTGTATTTTGTTACACCGGCAGCTTCTTCAAACAACCGGCGGCGTTCATCTGTTTTATCGCTCAAGATCGTCTCAACCATTTTTAACTCGATTACGGAGTAAGCATCTGCCCCCATTCCTGTATCCATAAAAAGGTCGAGTATATCTTTGAGACGGCACGGAACTTTGTTGAGAAGGTATTCGCTTTCACCCGACCGGTAAACGCGGCGAGTGATTGTAACTTGAGAATAATCGGTGGGCAAAATGCCTTTTGTGTTTTCGATAACCAGTGACACTTCCGCCATACTTAACGGCTTACGATTTTTTGTGCCGTTGAAGATTACATCTTCCATCTTATCCGAGCGGAGTGTGCTGTACCGTTGTTCACCGAGTGCCCATCTTATCGCATCGACGATATTCGTCTTTCCACAGCCGTTCGGACCTACGATTGCCGTAATACCTGAATCGAAAATGAGATTCACGTTTTGTGCAAAAGACTTAAACCCGAATATTTCTATTTTAGATAGATACATTTAAGCGAGATTATCTTACCAAATAAGATTGTTAGCTTCAAAAAGATATTTTAAATACACGGATGTCGAGTGGGAGTAATCTAAATATCCATAAATGATACCTAAAACAACCAAAATCAAGATGATTCCGATTCCGTAAATTTTTCCCGGATTAACGTCATATATGATCGAGACACCTTTGAATAGGCGGTACACCGACCATATTTTTACCAACAAAATTAAACCGACCGCAGGAAGAATATAAACGGGGGATTCCATAACCCGAAATAATATCATACTGAGAGGAATTAATATGATAATAGGAACTAACGACCAAATTGCGATCGAAAAAGCATGATACAAATATACTTTAACTCTTATAAATAAAGAGAAAAATTTTACGAGGAGCGCCAAAAACATTATCAGTACAAAAATGATTGCCGAAAAATATAATATGTAGATTATTGGCTGCCATACGAGCGTAACCATCCACTCTTTAAAAGTATCCGACAGAAATTGACTCAATATATTGTCGGCAAGAACATTATACCTGTAATGCGATAGAACGCTCGATGAAATGATTGCCAATGTAATTGAGAATAATAAACAAAGCAAGACGCTGTGACTAACAGGAATTATTCTTTGGTCGCGAACATCTGCAAAAAAGTTATAATTGCGTGTGAGTGACCGGTTTATGTTTTCACGAAAACGACGATTACTATTGTAGAAGAATGCTAACGAGATAAGCACAAACAATCCGATTAGCACATAAATTACCGGAGCGCTCGAAGAATAGTTGCCGACCGGTAAAGCAGTAACTTTTTCGTTGTTAAAAACATTTCTCATAACGTCGTAAACCAAACGCCGCTCGCGGTCATAGCTAACCATTCCCATCGTAATCAGATACGGGTCGCCTGATGGTGTTGAAAGCGAGGGTCTATCACCGCGCCAATCATTAAACGACCATAAAACTCCACCCGCAAGTTTCAATTCTTTGATTACATCGAATGCCTGCCAAGCATACCTCGCTTGTGCTTCAAGAGAAAACGGGTCGCTATAACCGTTCCGGTTCTTAGGGTTGATTTCTTTACCATACCTTCCGACCAATATCACTTTATTAGGAAAATTTTCTTTCCAAAAAGTCAATTCGTCACGGAACTTACTTACACTTCCGTCAACTCCTGAGTATGTGTTGACAGAAGTAATATCGACTTTATCCAAAATCTCTTTGTAAAAATCCATTCGTATAAAGCCCGAGGGAACAGACAAATACACTGGACGGTCGTCTAAATTTAAAATAGTTTTACGCAACACTTCAACA
This sequence comes from Bacteroidota bacterium, assembly GCA_018830765.1. Taxonomy (GTDB): domain Bacteria; phylum Bacteroidota; class Ignavibacteria; order UBA10030; family BY39; genus JAHJRJ01. The sequence goes on from JAHJRJ010000245.1 coordinate 4,120, forward strand.
TACTTCGATGTTATTGACAATGATTTTTTAGAGATCTCAATATCGCTTCCGATTCCCCATGCGAGAACTGAAGGATGATTCCTATCGCGAAAAACCATTTCTTTGGCATAAGTTTGTGCAAGGTCGGTGTAAAATTCTTTTTCTAAAATTTCTGCAGGAACTTGAGTTACCGGAATTTCTTGCATAACCAAAATTCCGTATCTATCGCATAAATTTATTATATACGGATGCGGCGGATATAAGAAGCGGATTAAATTTGCACCCGTAGTCTTAATCATAGCAACGTCTTTTTCCATCGCTTCATAAGTCATTGCCGAACCGAAGAATGGGTGGTCTTCCCACCACAACACGCCCTTGATCTGTAAAGGAGTATTGTTAAAAAGAATTGTGCTTCCTTTAAATTTTAAATCGCGTATCCCATAATTTAAAACATACTCATCTATCGGAAATGTTTCTTTTCCTTCAACACGGAAGATATTACATTTGAGAACATACAAATCAGGGAAATCGGGCGACCAAAGTTTCGGGTTTGCTAATGGAACATCAACGCTAATTTCTTTTTGCTTTTTGATAGAAACATCGAAAGGAATGATTGCACTTCTACCCACTAACGCGTCTGTTAATTTTTCATACACTTCTACCGAGAAAGCCGTGAACGCATTCTTCGATTTTTCTGTGTCAGTTAAATTGAATCCCACATTTTCAATCGTAGTTTCCAGATTTATTTTTGCATTCTTGTAATCGGAAGAAGTTTCGGACTTCAAATACATATCGCCGATGAAGAGTTTGGGTGTTGCAAGAAGATAAATGTCTCTGAATATACCGCCATAGTTACGCCAACCGCCGACTTGTTGCCTAAGCGGGAGAGTAGTGTTGACCGTTAAATAGTTATTGACGGCAACTTTTATGAAATTTTCGTTACCGACGAGTAAAACGTTTTCCCGAATCGGAAGTGTAAACGAAGTATAGCCGCCCATGTGTCTGCCAACAAAATTACCATTAATATAAATTTCACTCTGATAATTTATTCCATAAACGACTAAAGAAAAATTATAGCGGTCGAGCATATCAGCAGTAATTTCAAACTTTCTTTGAAATGTGACATTTTCTTCAAAAGCATAAGCACTAGGAACAACTACATCTCTCCATTCCTTGTCGTTGTAATTAAATAACCAATCCCCGGCTAAATCTACTTTTATGCGTAGAGGGGTATCGGCAAACATCCCAACATCAATACCACGAGGGGTAGGTTGACCGTTCTCGAAAAATTTTTTTTCAGTATCAAAAAGATTCGCCTGCGAGAATGAGAAGTTAAAAGGTGCATTAAGAAAAAAAATAATCATCGAAAGCACGAATGTGCGGTAGAATTTTCCCAATTTCTTAAATTTCCTTTCGATATGAATAATTTTGAGGGATAATACTTAGAATCTTCATTAAAAGTGCTTTTTTTCGGTAAAAATGACCATTTCCGGCTCTTAATATAATAAAAAAAGGGGCGGAAAGCAATAAATTTCATTTATTTTTGGAGTGTCTGCCAAAATAACTTATAAAGCAGTCAATTTTGCTGTCATTTTTTCATTGCTTCTATAGCCGATCCGATAATCGAGGTAAATGAATCTGATTTCAGACAAGCGCCACCGACTAATGCGCCGTCTATATCCGACTGCGAAAGCAACTCGAAAGCGTTTTGTGCATTTACACTACCACCGTATTGTATGATTAGTTTTTCCGCAATCGCCCACGAGTATAATTGCGATACTAATTTTCGAATGAGCTTATGAACTTGATTTGCCTGGTCTGTGGTTGCAGTCTTTCCGGTTCCGATTGCCCAAACCGGTTCATATGCGATTACAATTTTTTCTATCTCCTGCATCGTAAGTCCCGAGAGCACACCTTTAACTTGAGTTGTGATGATTTGATCAGTTACTCCCGACACGCGTTCTTCAAGTGTTTCGCCAACACATATGATTGGAGTTAGTTTGTTTGATAATGCCTGTTTGATTTTTAAGTTTATCAGTTCGTTAGTCTCTTCAAAATATTGGCGACGTTCGGAGTGACCGAGTATCACATATTCGCATCCGACAGCTTTGAGCATTCTCGCGGAGGTTTCTCCCGTATAAGCACCGTCGTTTTGGTAATACATATTCTGCGCAGCAAGCTTTATCTGAGTTCCTTTGATAAGTCCGGCAGCAACTACGAGCGAAATGAAAGGCGGACAGATTACTATGTCAACACTTGCTTCAGCCGGAGAAGTTTCCAAACTTTTAACTCTTTCTTTTATCTCATTCACGAGAGTTACCGTTTCGTGAATATCTTTGTTCATTTTCCAGTTGCCGGCTATTAGTTTGCTTCTTATCATAATTCCTCTGTTTAGTATTTGAGTAGTTGAGAAGTTGAGTAGTTTAGATTATTTTCTTAAACTTTTTTGCAGCCCGTCGAGCATAGCAATTATTTCCTCATTTATAAATTTATTTTCTAATGCAATGTCCAAACAACCAATACATTCAAAACCCGACCGTATCGAGTACCCGAGAAATTGTGAAAATTCTTTCTTTGAAGTGCAACCTGAACCTTCTGCTATGTTCAGAACGATAGAATCTGCTGCCCGTCTAAATTGAGAAGTTAAACCATATAATTCTTCTTTCGGAAATGTTCTTGTGATTTACTCATCTACTCCATCAAGTTTTTTCCTAATTATCCTATTAACAACCGCCGGGTTTGCTTTTCCTTTTGTAGCTTTCATTACTTCTCCGACGAAGAAGCCAAATATCTTTTCGCTACCTGCTAAATATTTTTCGACCTGGCTTTTGTTTTTCTCAAGCACTTCGACAACAATTTTTTCGATGGCCGTTTCATCAGTGAGCTGCACAAGTCCTTTCTCTTCGACGATTAGTTTAGGGTCTTTATTCGTTTCAAGCATTGTTTCAAAAACTTCTTTGGCTATTTTACTGCTGATTGTTCCGTCGTAAATCAAATCTATCATCTTCGCCAAATTTACGGGTGTAATTGTAAAATTCGCTATACCAATTTTCTTCTCGCTGATGACGCGCAATACTTCCGTCATCACCCAATTACTAACAATCTTTATCTGCTCTATGCTCTTCGCTCTAAGCTCCTTAACCGCTTCCTCAAAATAATCAGCGTAACCTTTTTCTGTTGTAAGTATGTCTGCATCGTATTTCGGTAGGTTGTATTCACGAATAAATCTATCTCTACGAACTGTCGGGTGTTCCGGCAAGTCGGCGCGCACGCTCTCAATCCATTTTTCATCCACGATGACCGGTACTAAATCAGGCTCGGGGAAGTAGCGATAATCGTGAGCTTCTTCTTTACTGCGCATAGCAGATGCTACGTTTTTATCTGCATCCCAAAGCAGAGTTTCTTGATGAACCGTTCCACCATCCTCAAGAATTTTTATCTGTCTGTTTATCTCAGACTCAATCGCCCGCTCGACGTTTCGGAATGAATTCATATTTTTAATTTCTGTTTTCGTCCCGAATTTCGTTTCCCCCTTTTTTCTTACAGAAACATTCGCATCGCAGCGAAAACTTCCTTCTTCCATATTTCCGTCGCAAATCCCCAAATAGGTTACAAGTTGTCT
>JAHJRJ010000041.1 GCA_018830765.1 Bacteroidota bacterium
ATCTTTGCGTTTGTCATCTCGGTATTTCTTTTTATAGGTCTTGATGGAGCCAATCCCAATATGCAATTTGTAGAGAAATACGATTGGATAAAAGGACTGAACATTTCATACCACGTCGGTGTGGATGGTATGTCGATGCTTTTAGTTGTGTTGACGACTTTCCTGACGCCTCTCGCGCTGCTGTCGTCTTGGAACTCAATCAATAAGAGCATACGGAATTATGTAATGATGATGCTGTTTTTGGAAGTTGGTATGTTGGGCGTTTTTTCATCACTTGATTTATTCCTGTTTTATGTATTTTGGGAAGCAATGCTAATACCTATGTATTTCATTATCGGTATTTGGGGCGGCGAGAATAGAATTTATGCTGCCATAAAGTTTTTTATCTACACAATGTTCGGTAGCTTGTTGATGCTCGTTGCAATCATCTGGCTTGGATATTTCGCGTCAACATTGCCCGGTGGTAAGTTTACAACTGATTTAATTGAATTATACAATATCGCGCCGTCAATTCCAGCGGCAATACAAGGTTGGATGTTCCTTGCCTTTACACTCAGTTTTGCTATTAAAGTCCCGATGTTTCCATTCCACACCTGGCTGCCCGATGCACACGTCGAGGCGCCAACTGCAGGCAGTGTTATACTTGCGGGTGTGCTTCTAAAAATGGGAACGTATGGGCTTGTCAGGTTTTCAATTCCGCTTTTCCCGTCGGCTACACTTGAATATTTACCTTACCTCGCAGTTTTGGGAATCATAGGAATAATTTACGGCGCGCTCGTATCAATGGTTCAGCCTGATATGAAAAAGTTGGTGGCTTATTCCTCAGTGAGCCATCTTGGTTTTGTGGTTCTCGGAATTTTCGCGCTGACTGAAGAAGGATTGCAAGGCGGCATCATACAAATGATTAATCACGGTTTATCGACAGGCGCTCTGTTTATTATTGTCGGTATGCTTTACGACCGCCGGCATACACGACTGATTTCAGAGTACGGCGGAATATCGAGAGTGATGCCCGTATTCGCAGCGATGTTTATGATTGTTATGTTATCATCTATAGGCCTTCCGGGTTTGAACGGCTTTATCGGTGAGTTCTTGATCTTAATAGGAGCGTTTAAATCGGATTTCTTGAACCATCACGCTTATTCAATATTTGCGGCATCAGGTGTTATCTTAGCTGCTGTTTATCTGCTTTGGATGTATCAGCGCGTGATGTTCGGAAAAATTACAAATTCTCACAACGAAACTCTGCTTGATTTGAGCAAACGGGAGATTGCAGTTCTCGTTCCCATTATTGTCTTCATCGTTTGGATCGGTGTTTATCCATCCACATTCCTGAACAAATCAGCAGCATCAACAAAACAGCTAATCGAACATATGGAAAATTACCGCAGCGGTTCGAACATTACAAAAAAATGATGGAAAGTTCACAAAAATATTCTAAACCGCATAAACGTGGCAACATTAAGGTTGTTTTGTTTCAAGTTGTAATTCTTTTAGCCCTTTGGCTTATCTTTAGCGGTCATTACGATGTAATGCACATTTCGCTCGGTGTGGCTGCTACGATTATTGTTGTAGTTATTAACTACAGATTGCTGAAAGTAGATCTATATCCTGAACGCGACGAGCCGTATCTTCCGATAAAATTAATCCGCTTACCTGCTTATTTATTATGGTTGGTAAAAGAAATATTTATGGCAAATCTTCAAGTAGCTTATCTCGTTATCCATCCCAAAATGCCAATCGACCCGTTTCTTGTAACTTTCGAAACTAAACTGCCTACATCAGCGGCAAAAGTGATTTTAGGAAATTCGATTACAATAACTCCCGGCACTATAACCATCGACATCGAACACGATAAGTTTTTAGTCCATTGCATAATTCCGGGAACTGCGGGTTCGCTTGAGAATGGTCAGATGCAATCGCGAATAATGAAGCTTTATCAAGATGAGATAACAGGCGCGGTTACTGAATTTAAATTTATAGATGATGAAGCGAGAGCAGTGAAGAATGGATAGTGTATTTCTAATAGGAACGATTTTACTTGCGATAGCCATCGTAATACCTTTTTATCGCGTTGCATACGGTCCCACAGTTTATGATAGAATTTTAGGCGCGGGAGTGATAGGGACTAAAACGATTGTGCTGATTTCTCTTGTCGGATATATTTTTAACCGCATTGATATGTTTATTGATATTGTGCTGGCGTATGCGCTGTTGAATTTTATCGGAACTGTTGCGATTGCAAAATTATTAGAAAGTAAGGGGATTGAAAAAGAATGACACTTGTAGAAATTATAGCGACTATATTTCTGTTTGCTGGAGCTTTCTTTGTTCTGGTTGCGAGCATCGGTGTTGTGCGCTTTCCTGATTTTTATTCCCGGACTCACGCGGCAGGGAAGGGCGATACTTTGGGAATCGCATTAATCTTAATCGGTTTGGCGATATATGAAGGCGGAACGTTGAACACCGCAAAGTTTGTCCTGATAGCTGTATTCATCGGTATCGCAAACCCAACAGCCGCGCACGCAATTGCCCGCGCAGCTTATAAACTTGGACTGAAACCATACTTGGGGCGCAGTAAACCAAAAGATGACGACAGCAGTGATAATCTAAAATCCCCGCCCGAACGACTGAAGTCGTTCAGTCGGGCGGGTAAAATCTGAAATCAGAAA
>JAHJRJ010000246.1 GCA_018830765.1 Bacteroidota bacterium
TATAACAGAATTATCCGAATCCTTTCAATCCTACAACTTCCATAAAGTATGCATTACCGGTTGAGAGCAAAGTAAGTCATTAGTCAATACTGTTTAAGATGCAGGGTATAAATCCATCGAGTGGAATTCTACAGACGATGCGGGTAAACTTGTGGTTAGTGGGGTTTATCTTATCAAGTTTGAATTTTCTGATGTTAAAAAACCAAATAACCAAATAACTTAACAACGTGGGTAAGCTTTTGTATTGGAAATTCGTCGCAAGTTGAGACTCACTTTGCAGCGCCGACAGATGCAGCATAAACAATATTTGCTCCATTTTTCTTCAGCACATTTGCCACCGATTCGATTGTCGCACCTGTAGTGATTATATCGTCCACGAGGAGAATTGTTTTCCCTCTTACCAAGTCACGGTGTTTAAGATTCAAACCGAAAGCATCAGCAACGTTTAGTTTTCTTTCTTCCAAATTCAACTTCGTTTGGGATTGTGTGTATTTTTTTCGGATAATTAAATCGGTAATGCATTCTTTCTTGACGACTTGAGAAATCCCTTTACAGATATAATCACTTTGATTGTATCCTCTCTCCCTCATTTTCAATTTATGGAGTGGAATAGGCGCTATATAATCAATCCTTTCTTGAATCGAATCGAGCATTATCTTTTTCCCTACTTCGATTCCTAGCTTAATTCCGATTGATTTAAGGTTCCGGTATTTTAACAAGTGAACCGCTTCTTGAAACTTCCCCTCTTTTTCGAATAGATAGCAAGCTGTAAACTGTTGAACTACACCACCCGACTTAAATCGTTCCGTTAGCTCAACATAAACCGGATGCGACCTTGTAACTTCTGGAAAGCTCGACCAGCAATTATTGCAAACCCGATCCTCTTTTTCTTGCAACCCTTGACCACACAAAAAACAGATTGGGGGAAATATGATATCCCGGAACGGGACGATGAGTAACTTGTATATTTTCTTAGCTATAAGCATTGCTATGATTTTAGATTTGGGATTTGGGATTTGGGGATTTTGGGATTTTTTCATTTGTTCATTGATCCATTGATTCAATGATTCTAATTATTTCAATTTTTCCAATCTCTCGATCTCATCTCTCAATTGTGCCGCATGCTCGAACTCTAAATCCTTCGCTGCGGTTTTCATTTCTTTTTTCAGTTCTTCAATCAAATCATTCCGCTGATCTTTTGTAAGGTAGCGAGTAAGTTTTTCGGCAACTAATATTTTTGCTCTATCAAGTTTTTCATCCTTCGCTGCTTTGACGTCGGCGACTGCTGTGCTCGCCATAATCTCTTCCGTAGTTTTATAAATCGTCTTGGGTGTAATGTTGTATTTCTTATTATACTCGATCTGTTTTCGTCTTCGTCGATCGGTTTCGCTTATCATTCGCTGCATCGAACCGGTTATTTTATCCGCGTAAAGAATTACTTTGCCGTTCACGTTCCGAGCCGTGCGTCCTGCTGTTTGTATCAAAGAAGTTTCCGATCGTAAAAACCCTTCTTTATCGGCATCTAAAATTGCGACGAGCGAAACCTCCGGGAAGTCCAACCCCTCACGCAGTAAATTCACTCCAACCAAAACATCGAAATCGCCGAGCCGCAAATCGCGCAGAGTTTCGACACGCGAAAGCGCGTCAACTTCAGAATGAATATACCTAACTTTTACACCCAGGTTAGCAAGGTATTCTGTTAAATCTTCAGCCATTCTTTTAGTAAGTGTGGTTACCAACACTCGCTCTTTACTTTTAACTCTTCCACGAATTTCTGCTAACAAATTGTCTATCTGATTTTTAATCGGACGGACTTCAACTCCGGGGTCGATAAGTCCGGTTGGACGTATGACTTGCTCGACAAATACTCCTCCCAATTTCTTGAATTCATAATCACCGGGAGTTGCGCTTACAAAAATTATTTGATCAATCATTCCCTCCCACTCTGTAAAAGTAAGTGGCCGATTATCAAGCGCAGAAGGAAGCCGGAAGCCGTATTCAACGAGTGTGGTTTTACGGGCACGGTCGCCGTGCGACATTCCTCCGATTTGCGGAACTGTAACGTGCGATTCATCTACGATTGTGATATAATCCTTTCCGCTACCGTCAGGTTTATCGGGGAAATAATCAAGTAAACAGAAAGGTCGTGAACCAGGTGGTCTACCGCTAATGTGTCTCGAATAATTTTCGATACCCGAACAATACCCGACCTCGCGCATCATCTCCATATCGAAGCGAGTTCGCTGTTCGATCCGCTGCGCTTCCAACAATTTTCCTCTCGACCTCAAGTCGTTCAATTGCTCATTCAATTCTGCTTTAATGCGCGGCAATGCTTTTTCAATTGTCTCTCGCGAAGTTACAAATTGTTTTGCAGGATAAATCACTTCAAAATCGGTTTCTCCGAGTATCTCACCCGTGAGCGGATTTATGTATGTCATCTTTTCGATTATGTCGTCGAACATTTCCACCCTTAACGCTTCGGTTTGTTCGTAACCTGGGAATATTTCTATTACATCACCTCGTACGCGGAAAGTGCCTCTCTCGAATTCGAAATCGTTTCGAAGATAGTGTATATCCAATAATTTCCGGAGGAGCCGGTTTCTTTCGATGCGCGCCCCTTTTCTGATTTCTACAAGCTGGCTCATCCATTCTTCAGGCGAACCTAATCCATAAATGCAACTTACAGAAGCAACGATAATCACATTCTTATCACCGCTCATCAGAGCGCTTGTCGCACGCAATCGGAGTCGATCTATCTCATCATTTATGGAAGCGTCTTTTTCAATGAATGTATCAGTTTGAGGGACATAAGCTTCGGGTTGGTAATAATCGTAATAGCTAATAAAATATTCTACTCGATTTTTAGGAAAGAACTGCTTGAACTCTCCGTATAACTGTGCAGCGAGAGTTTTGTTATGCGACATTACAAGAACAGGTTTGTTGAATTGTGCAATGACATTCGAGATTGTAAAAGTTTTTCCGCTGCCGGTTACGCCGAGTAATGTTTGATACTTTTCCCCACGTTTGATTCCATCAACCAATTGCTGAATTGCTTCGGGCTGGTCGCCGCTTGGTTTGAAATCTGATTTAAGAGTGTAAGGCATAATATTGTAATACTAAGTGACTTTTTTCATTACAATATAATGAAAAGAATTATTTTAAGAAAAGGTGAATATAGTAGGTCGAACTTCAGTTCGATAAATTTGGAACGAAATAAATTTCGCCCTATTGTGTAGGTCGAACTTTAGTTCGACTCTTTAAACGAAATAAATTTCGCCCTATTGTGTAGGTCAAACTTCAGTCCGACTCTTTAATTTAAACGAAATAAATTTCGTCCTACTGTAGGTCAAACTTCAGTTCGACTCTTTAAACGAAATAAATTTCGCCCTACTGTAGGTCGAACTTTAGCTCGACTCTTTAATTTAAACGAAATA
>JAHJRJ010000247.1 GCA_018830765.1 Bacteroidota bacterium
GCGAGGGGATACATTGATGATGTGATAGAGCCAAGTGAAACACGAAATAAAATTTTCAAAGCCCTGAAAATACTCGAGAATAAAGTCGACACCAATCCCAAAAAGAAACATGGCAACATTCCATTATAATAACTCATAGGTAAATATGAGAATATTGAATTTTGTTTAAAAAAATTCCTTGACTTTTTTCGATAATCTGTTATATTCTATACTAGTTATTTAAAAACATTAGATAGAATATTGAATCGTAATTTCATAATAATATTTTTGGTCGTATCTTTTTTCGGTTGTACTGGAAAGGAAACCACAAAGCCGAAACCGTCTCAACCTGAAAAAGTGCCTTTGCTGCCATCGGTTGCATTAGCCGAACCGGCAATCAACAACGATTCAATTCTTGTAGATTCAACAAACGGGGGAAATAACGGTACCGACTCTGACATAAACCAATCTTTAGAGCAGGCACGTAAGCATTATATGACTGCATTGGCGGCTGAAACCGACGGCGACTCAATCCGTAGTGCCGATGAGTTTGAGTCAGCCATCAACATCCTCAACGAGCTGAGTTACTATCCGAGCATCGAAAAGAACAAAGAATTCAACGACTTAAGTTTGAGTATCATAGAAGATTACGAAACTTACATCGCAAACATTGATTCGTTGGGCGAAGAAACGTCGATATTTGCCTTGCGTGAAAAGTTGAACCAGCTTCTTGAAGGGGCCGAAACTCCCGACCAGTATACTCCGCGAGAAGTGATACCCGGTTTACAAGTTCCGTTGGTAATTAACGGCTTGGTCGCTATGAATATCGATTATTTTTCGGGAAAAGGTCATCATCATATGGAGAGATGGTTGAGACGTTCAGGTAAATATTTCCCGATGATGAAAAGAATTTTTGCTGAAGAAAAAGTTCCCGAAGAATTAATCTATCTTTCAATGATAGAAAGTGGTTTGAACCCTGTAGCGAGGTCGTGGGCAAAGGCAGTCGGCATTTGGCAGTTCATTAAGGGCACCGGCAAATTATATGGCTTAGGCGGAAATTGGTGGTATGATCACAGAAGAGACCCGGAAAAGGCAACAAGAGCTGCTGCACAGCATCTGCGTGACCTTTACATAGATTTCGGCGACTGGCATTTAGCTTTGGCTGCCTACAATTCAGGAGCGGGCAATGTTAAAAGAGCTGTACGTAAATCGGGTACAAATGTATTTTGGTTTTTACGAAAATACCTCCCACGAGAAACACGCAACTACGTTCCGCAATACATAGCTGCGGCAGTAATCGGGCTGAATCCGGGGAAATACGGTTTCGATGTACAGCTCGACCCGCCTTTAGAATACGACTTAGTTACTATAGATGATTGTGTTGATTTGTCGGTATTAGCTCAATGCGCCGGTACCGATTTATCTACAATGCGCGAGTTGAATGCCGAGCTTATCCAAAACTGCACACCTCCGGATTATAAAGGTTATAAACTGAAAGTCCCAGCCGGATCGACTGGAATGTTCCTAGAAAATTATGCTCAAGTACCAGCCGAGAAGAAAAGAGATTGGGCAACGCATACAATTAAAAGAGGTGAAACAATCGGTTCAATTGCAAAAAAGTATGGATTATCCAAATCCCTTTTGGCAGAGACGAATAATATATCCTTAAAGAAAAAAATATATCCCGGAGTTTCACTCGTTATTCCTGTTTCCGGTAAATCTATCGCTTCACGCATTCAGACGTATACTGAAATTAGCGGGAAGAAGAATAGACAAGTAAAAATAAGAACCGCAAACCTCGAATCGAGTAACAAAACAAAGATTAGTTATAAGGTAAAAAAGGGCGACACATTAGGTGAAATAGCAGCGAATTTCGACGTCAGAGTCACAGACTTGAGAATCTGGAATGATATTCCATACGGGAAGTACATAAAAGCCGGTGCGATTATAGATATTTATGTTTCGAAAGAAAAAGCAGTTATGTTCGCGCAGGATGGTCCGTCACTAAAGAAGACAAAGGCGGTTGCACTCCAAAAAGCGGATAGAGGAAAAAAGACAACCTCTAAAATTAAATCACATTGGGTTGTCCACACCGTAAAAAGCGGTGAGACGCTCGGGAAAATCGCAAACAAATATGGTGTTACAATTCGGGATATAAAAAATTGGAATGGTTTCCGCAATGATTTAATCAAACCTGACCAAGAATTAGAGATTTACATCGTTCCCGATACACCGAATATTTCATCAAATGAAACTTCAAAGCCGACGGCAAAACCTAAATCAGATCAGGCAAACAAGAATTCAAAAAATATAATTGAATATAAAGTTAAAAAAGGAGATACACTTTACGCTATAGCAGTAAAGTATAACGTTTCTGTGGATAAATTGAAGCAATGGAATAATTTTAAGGGTAGTAAACTCAGCATTGGCCAATTGATAATAATTTATACCGACCGCGAAGCTTAAATTTGTGAATTCTTCCGATAATCTATCCACTTCGCATGAGGTTGACTAAAAAGTAAAGAAATAGATTGTAGCACGAAATTTATTTCGTCAAAATGAATGAAATAAGCGAACTAAAGTTCGCGCTACATCATAAAATCGGATTTTTTAGTCACCCCCACGCTAACACAAAAAAGCATCATCAATGATGCTATAATAAAGTGGTTCGAGTTTGTTTTGCTGAAATAAAATGCTTATATTTTTACGAATTTAACAACAAGAAAACCTATAATCTATAGAATTAACTGATGCGTAAATTCCTAATCTTAGTTTTATTAGCGATTATCTCATATGTCGCATTAAGCCAAAATGACGACAGGGGAATTCAACCACTCCAAAAACCAACCGATAAAGACCAGAAGCAAGTAGTTA
>JAHJRJ010000248.1 GCA_018830765.1 Bacteroidota bacterium
GCGCCCTCCATCATACGCGCGCCGCCGCTAGAAGAAATAATTACTAACGGAATTCGCTCTTTTCTTGCGCGTTCTGTTAGCCGGGCAACTTTCTCACCCACTACCGAGCCCATACTGCCACCTATAAAACTAAAATCCATACACCCTACCGCCGTTTTAATTCCGTTTATCTTTCCGACGCCTGTCCTAATGGCGTCGTTCAAGCCGGTTTTCGCTATAACGTCTTTAATTCTATTTTTATACGGTTTCGTATCGACAAACTTCAGAGGATCCTTCGACTTCATTTTGGAATCCATTTCTTTGAAGGTTCCCTCATCCATGAGAAATGCAAGATATTCTTTACTGCCAATACGAAAGTGGAAAGTACATTTTGGACACGTGAATAGTTGCTGTTCGAGCTGTGTGCGATGTAATATCTCGCCGCAACTTTCACATTTTGTCCATAGACCGTCGGGTATTTCTTTCTTTTTAGTTTCCGACGCTATGCTATCTTTTGAACGTTTGAACCATGCCATAGGCTTGCTCCTGCATAAAATTCATCAATATACTTGCTTCTGCTTTAGCTATGCTGTGTTTTCACCAAAGTTTGAAAATCTTTCAGGTAAAATGGTTCGAGTTCGGCTAAATTTTCAACTTCGTTACAAAGGACTTTTTTTTCGCCTAACAAAGCAACCGAACATGCGCTACATAAGTTAATTATTCGGTCATAAAAAAGCCAATCATTTTTATGGACTTGTCTTTTCTGTAACAAATTTTGTAATTTTTCCGAACCATCGCCCACAAAATTTATTTTGTCACCGGAAAGTTTCTTCAGAAAAACATCAAACCGGAGTGCTTGTGGCTCTAGGTACATTCTCAATTCACCGTCTTGCTTTCGGTACATAGCGGTATAAAATTCATCACGGCGTGCATCCATCAACGACCAGATAACACTCCCTTCATTTACCTTATTGTTTAAAATCAAGTTATTTGCTAATGCCTCGAGGGTTGATACTGCAACAATCGGTTTTCCCGAAGCATAAACCAGACCCTTTGCAACACTTAATCCGATTCGTAAACCTGTAAATGATCCGGGACCAATCGAAACGGCTATCGCATCGAATCCGTCGCTTAACGTAAGAACGTTGTCGATTATTGCGATTAATTTTTCGGAATGGATATGAGGTTCCGTCAAAGAGTTTTCAGCGAGAATTTGCCCATTTTCGACAACAGCCGCTGCGCAAGTAATTGAAGCAGTCTCAATTCCTAATATTTTCATATGCTGTCACAGTTAATTTTTGTTATTTCAATCTCACGGCACGTATCCGAATCGCCGAGTCGGAAGTAAATATCGTATCTGCCCGGGGGTAAAAGATCTCTCACTCTGTCAGCCCATTCTATTACGCAAATACCTTCATCGTAAATATAATCATCGAAACCGATATCTACAATTTCGGATGCCGAAGAGACACGATAAAAATCGAAATGAAATATTTTAACGGATTTTGTTGCGTATTCGTTAACGATTGTAAAAGATGGACTCGTGACGTTTTCTAAAAAGCCCAACCCCTTGCAAATACCTTTAACGAATCGAGTTTTACCCGAACCTAAATCACCGTAGAGCGCAACTACGTTCCCTGCTTTTAAAAAAATTTGGGAAAATTCTGCTCCCAACTGTGTGGTTTCATCTTCACTGTTTGTAACGAGCTTATTATTTAGAATATTTAATACTTTACCGGACATATTAAATTTTAGGTTCCATAACGATGAAAGGCAAAATCATTTCTTCCATCGAGATACCGCCGTGTTGGAAGCTGTCCCGGTATTGTGCTAAGTATTTATGATAATCGGTGGGATAGACAAAATAATAATCTTCTTTCGCGATTATGTAATTGATGGTGACACCCCGATTCGGGAGACGATAATCGGACGGATTTTTAATGAAGATTGCGTGCTTATCTTCGACTTTTAAGTTACGTCCGAATTTGTAGCGTAAGTTCGTAGCAGCATCGCGGTCACCGATTACTTTTGCTCCACGCATACAGCGTATACTTCCGTGGTCGGTGGTGATAATAACTTTGACCCTTTTCTGCGTCGAAAGAGTTTTCAACATATTAAAAAACGAGGAGTGATTAAACCACGATTGTGTTAAAGACCTGTAAGCCGATTCATCGGGCGCAATTTCTTTTAATATTTGAGAATCCGACCTGCCGTGAGCTAATATATCCACAAAATTAACTACAATTGAGGTAAGTTTATTTTGCGTGTAAGATAAAATATTCTGCTCGATACCCTTACCGAACTCGGGGTCGATTATTTTAACGTATTTCGGGTCGGGTTTTATATTCACCTTGCGGCGTTCGAGAAGGCTGATTAAGAACTGACCTTCATTCTTGTTACGGCTGTGGTCGTCGTCTTCCCACTTCTCCCAAATTTCGGGGAAGCGGCGTTCAATATCATTGGGCCAAGAACCACTGAAAATAGCGTTCCGTGCGTATGGTGTTGCTGTAGGTAAAATAGAATAATAGAACTTACGATTGATGTTGTAATATTCGCGCAGAATCGTTTCCATTCCCATACATTGATCGAGACGCAAGCAATCTATTACAAAAAAGAAAACCGATTTAGTGTTGTGAATTTCAGGTAAGAGAAATTTTTCTACGACGTCAATCGAGAGCACTGGTCTGTTTTCCTGCTCTAACCAGTTTCTGTATTTATTCTCGATAAATTTTGAGAAGTCGAGATTTGCAGTGCGAAATTGGTCGTACAGTGTATTTTTCAACCCAAGTTCAGGATGTTCGTCGAGGTCAATCGACCAATTAACAAGTTTTGTATAGATATCAATCCAGTCATTCTCGTCGGGAGAAGAGAGTATAGCCGATGAGATTTCATTAAATTCTTTCAAATAATCGCGCGATACGTGTTCGCCTGTTATTTTTTTCCCCTCTAAGAATTTTTTACATGCGAGCAAAATTTGGCTCGGGTTTACAGGTTTCGTGAGATAGTCGCTAATTTTTCCACCGATGGCATTTTCCATCAAACCTTCGTCTTCACTTTTAGTTACCATGATAATAGGTAGTTCGGGACGGATGTTTTTTATTGTGGAAAGAGTTTTTAAACCACCCATTCCAGCCATCATTTCATCTAAAAAAACGATGTCGAATCTTTTTTCGTTTACCAACTCTATGGCATCTTCGCCGTTAGTAGCAGTTTCGACATCATAACCTTTTTCTTTTAAGAATAAGATATGAGGTCGTAGTAGCTCGATTTCATCATCTACCCAAAGTATTTTACCTTTTGAATATTGCATATCTTTTTTTTCATTCTAAAGTTAATCATTTTTGACAGTATAATCAACGACATTTCATAAGAAGCGATTTGTTCTGTGAATAAAAAGTTTAAACCCAGAAAATTCATTAGGAGCGATTAGTTTCTATTAAACTTATTAAAAATAATAAGTTATAAGTTTTTGATAGAGTCCGCCTTGGCGGACTTAAGATGAACCCCGTTCTACGGGGTGAACCAGTTAAAATCGCTTGATAGAACATTCTATAAAGGTTATACAATTTCCTAATGAATTTTTAGGGTTAAACTCACTGAATCGCTATTCTCAAATCCAGTCCACCCTCGTTAGTTGTTGTACCTGGGATAAGCGAACCGCCTTCATCAGGTGCGACTTTTGTGTAACGGTAATAGACCGACGCAGTAACTCTTGAACTTAGCACATACTTCAACCTCGGCTCGAATATAGTTCTTGTTGTCCCCTCCAACGGCGTGCCTTTAGGATTAGTTTCTAACTGATTGACTTCGTAAGTGGTGCGTGAGTTATGCGCCAACGAATAAGTAGCAGAGAAATCTATATCGTTACTTAACGATAAACCGAACAACGGAATTTCAAAACCGCGACGTGAATAACTTAGTGAGATTGACATTTCTTGCGTCAATGTACCCAGAATATTTCTCGCCGCAAGATTCAAATCGTAAGATGAGTTAGTGTTATATCTTAAAGTTGTGGAAAGGTTGCCTTTCCAAAATTCTTTAACGGTTGCATTGATGCCTAACAAAGGCGCGAAACCGTAATTTATACGTTCGGCTTCGGTACGTTCGCCGCCGTTCGGATTGCCACGCCACTGCCTCGTGAATCCCGACATATATGAATGGTCGAGTGATACCCGTTCAAATATTGACGTCATACTTAAAGTTTTTTCTAAACCGTCCCATCGTAACGAGTAATTCATTCGCGGAGCCAAAGGACCTATAATTTTTCGTAGGAACGGTAAAGCTTCCATGCCTTTTTCGAAAGATTCAGCGAGTTTTACATCATCCGGCGCGGTGTCCGATGCATTAGTTCTACGAGCGTTATAAATTTTTCCGACTTCTTCTAAATTGCTTTTCAGCATCTTGAATAACAGTACCGGCGGCAGAGAAAAGAAAGATCTCTCAACGCTTCCACCAACTGCTACAGAAGTTATTGTTGGAACACCCTCAGCATCCGTTATTAGCGTTGTATTTTTATTAAATGTCCAAGACAAATTCCAGTTTAAATCGAGAGTCGCGCCTTCCCATAAAGGTCTACTCGTCCGTAGTTGAACTCGATTTGTTTGATTGTACTGGTCGCTTAAATTAGCATTAGGCGCCCTCAAGCCGCGTTCCAAGTCAAATTTGAAAAACGGGAAGCCGGATTTGGACTTATAGTGCAGCTTACCACTCGGATCAGATATTATTCCGAATTGATACAATCTCGATGGACCGTAATCGGGATTTGGGTCTGCCCA
>JAHJRJ010000249.1 GCA_018830765.1 Bacteroidota bacterium
GGTATTGGGTTTTGATGTCCCTCGATTATTTCTCAATCTTCAATCTAAACAATCTCCGCTTTTTCCTTTTTATTCATTATTCGGGTTGGATATTTATTTTTTGACTCCTTTCTTTATCAACCCAATCATCTCATCGTGTATTAATCCATTGCTTGCGACGATTTGTTTCCCATATATATTTATTTCGTCTCCTTTAAAGTCGGTGATTTTTCCGCCTGCCTCACGGATTAGAATTACTCCTGCCGCCATATCCCACGGATTCAAGTTCACTTCCCAGAATCCATCGTATCTTCCAGCCGCCACATAAGCCAAGTCAATTGCTGCCGAACCCATCCGTCGGACGGCTTGTGCTGTAATTAGAAAGTTAACAAAGTGTTCAATACAGTTATCCGGATTTTCGGTTACATTATAAGGGAAGCCCGTTACAAGCAAACTTTGCTTGAGTTCTTGCGTTTGAGAAACCCTGAGACGTCTGCCGTTTAAAAAAGCACCTCTCCCTTTTTCTGCAGAATAAAGCTCATCTAAATTTGGGTCATATATTACGCCTGCGATTATCTCACCTTTGCGTTCAAGTCCGATTGAGACGCAAAAGATAGGTAAGCCGTGTGTATAGTTAGTTGTTCCGTCCAGCGGGTCTATTATCCAACGATAGTCGGATTTTTTACCGTGCTCACTCCCGCTCTCTTCTGCAAGTATGTCGTGGTTGGGGAAATGTTTTCTGATGGTGCATACGATAAGCTCTTCCGACTTTTTATCAATTTCAGTTACAAGGTTGCGTTCCTGCCCGCTCTTAAGATTGATCTCTCTGACTTTTCCTAAGTTATGTTTTAGAAACTTGCCTGCTTCTTTAGCGGCTTCTATTGCAATGTTTAACATAATTTCTCCGTTTGTTTAAAATTAAATTAAGAAAAAAAATATACATTCACAAAACAGATTGGAATGATTGAAAAGATTGAAAAGTTGAAAGATTAATAAATCACTTTGCGCCCTCAGTATATTCATTACAATCTCTGTGGTTTAAATTTTTAAAATGTCGAACCCACCTACGTTCGAGAAAAACTGAGTGAGCTATCCGAACACGCTTTTTTTGTCCTTGAGTTCCCATTTTTACCCATAGTAGCAAATCTGCCTTGAATCTTTCAAATCCTTTATGTAACTTTGTGTTAATTGAACTTAAGAAAAAGAACCGTAACCTTTATCGAAGGAGATTTAAATGGATTTGAAAAAGATTCAATCTGCAGTGCGAAGACATAAAATTGACGGGTGGCTTTTTTACGACTTTCATAACCGCGACCAATTGGCTTACCGAATATTGGGTCTCGACTCAACGAAGATGACGACCCGAAGATGGTTTTACTTTATCCCCGCTAAGGGTGAACCCAAAAAGTTGGTTCACAGCGTCGAGAAGTATAAACTTGATTCACTTCCTGGTAAAAGTGAAGTTTACTTGCCGTGGGAACAACAACACGCTCTACTAAAAAAAATGTTGGGCACTAAAAAGAAAATTGCAATGCAGTACTCTCCCAAAAACAACATCCCATATGTATCTGTCGTAGATGCGGGCACGGTTGAATTGATAAAAAGCTTCGGACATAAAATAGTTACCTCTGCCGACCTTGTAACGGAATTCGAAGCTTACATAGACGAGAAGGGTTACAAATTACATTTGGAAGCAGGCAAGTTAGTAGATAAAATACGCAACGAAGCATTCCAGTTAATCAAAAAATCGGTTAATAATAATTTGGACACAACCGAATACGATGTTCAACAATTTATTATGAAACGTTTTGCCGAAGGAGGACTTGTAACAGCCGATGCGCCAATAGTAGGCACAAACGAACATCCGGCAAACCCGCATTTTGAGCCGACGTTGAAAAATGCCCGGAAATTTAAAAAGGGCGATACGGTTTTGATTGACTTGTGGGCAAAAAAGAATGTTCCCGGGGGAGTGTATTACGACATCACTTGGGTCGGTTTCATCGGTGGAGATCCTCCGGCAAAGTATATCAAAATTTTTAACGTCGTTAAATCAGCGCGTGATGCCGCAATAATATTTGTTAAAGAAAAGTTCGCAAAAAAACAAACTTGTTTCGGCTGGGAAGTTGACGATGTCTGCCGGAATGTTATAGTTAAAGCCAGCTACGGAAAATATTTTGTGCACAGAACCGGTCATTCAATCGGAGCTGAAGTTCACGGCAACGGAGCTAACATAGATAATTTAGAGACGAAAGATGAACGCCGGCTCATGCCCGGCGCTTGCTTCTCCATAGAGCCGGGAATTTATCTTGAAGGTAAGATGGCTGTTCGTTCTGAAATCAATATGTTCATAAAACATAATGGTGAAGCGGTAGTTACAGGTGAAGTTCAGAACGAAATAGTTCTCCTGTAAATTCTAAAATCTTAAATAAAACGAGGTATTTGTGGATATAAGCAAAACTGTTGATTCAATGCGAACTGGGTTCAAGAAACAGTTCTGGGTAGCAAATATTTTAGAACTTTTCGAACGGTTTGCTTTTTACGGATCGAAAGCAATTTTAACGGTCTATTTAGCAACGAAAGTTGGTTTAGGTGCACAAGCAGCTGGAACACTTGCAGGTTTATATTCCGGCTTGATTTTTTCACTTCCAGTAGTTGCGGGAACGCTTGTAGATAAGTACGGATTTCGGAAAACACTTATGGCCTGCTTTGCATTTTTTTGCGTCGGCTATTTCTTGATAGGTATGGCTGGCTTGGAATTCAGCCAAGAAATTGTGGGCGTCATCGGTAAAACAACTTATGTAACAATCGTATTGCTGCTAACGGCAGCCGGCGGTTCGCTTATAAAACCTTGCATTGTTGGAACAATAGCTAAAACAAGCAAGCCCGACGTTAAATCGCTCGGATATTCGATTTATTACACAATGGTTAACATCGGCGGAGCGGTAGGCCCAATACTGGCGCTTCAAGTCCGGGAAAACTTGGGGATCGAATTTGTTCTCATTATGTCATCAATTACATCGTTCTTGTTATTGTTGGGAACAATAATATTCTTTAAGGAACCAGAGAACGAAGGCGAAGAAATCGAACGACGAACTCTAAGCAAAGTATTTATCGATATGTTACTAGTTTTCCGTAACTTAAAATTCATAAGTTTTCTTGTGATCTTTTCAGGATTTTGGATTATGTTCTGGCAAATTTTTTACTCGCTGCCTTTTTATATAATTGAGGTTTTAAAATTTCCGCAATTTGAAATTATTGAATCTGTGGGCGCTTGGACAATAATTTTTGTTACGATTCCCATCGCGGCACTTGTGAAAAAATGGAAACCGTTAACAGCTATTCTTGTTGGTTTTACAATTGCAAGTTTTTCGTGGCTGCTTATGGCTTCATTTCAAAATGTTTATATCGCGATAGCCGCAGTAGCTTTGTTTGCGCTCGGCGAGGCAACACAAGCACCGAGATTTTATGAATATGTATCCACACTCGCTCCCAAAAACCAAGTTGGAACATTTATGGGTTTTGCGTTCCTACCTGTTGCAATTGGTGCATTTACAGCCGGACCGTTGGCGGGATTTTTGGTTGAGAATTTTCTTCATAAAACTTTTCAACCCGCAATGATGTGGCTGATTATATCGGCGATTGGATTTGTATGTATAATTTTAATGTTTTTATATAATCTGTTATTTATTAGAGTAGAAAATGCACGCTAATATACTTATAAAATTATCTGATGAAGTTGTACGTTTTATAAACCGGAAAGTTTTGTGTTTATTAAGACCTAATAAAAATATTTCTCTCCCTTCCGTTTTAAGCTTTTTGCTGCTCGAAAAAACTTCTTCAAAAATTTCTCCTATCACGGCAATCACTTTTGGATTCGCCCTTTCAATATTGACCTGGTTGATAATTTATTCCAATCCCACACTTTGGGTTATCGTACCCGCACTCGTGGTTTTTGCTATCGGCGAAATGACGCAAGCACCTCGATACTATGAATACATAGCTAACCTTGCACCGAAGGGTCAAATCGGACTCTTCCAAGGTTATGCATTTTTACCGATAGCTATGGGATGGATTTTTGGCGGGATTTTTGGCGGCTTTATATATAAAACATTTGCAAAAGAAGCGGGTACACCCAATATCATTTGGCTCATTTTAGCCGGTGTCGGTACGCTTGCTGCATTATCGATGTGGATTTATAATAAACTTGTCGCTCACGAAAAAACAGCGACTTCAACAATTAGGTCTTGAGTATGATTTCAGTCGAAGAGCGCACTGAAGACGCAAAGGTTGCTGAGGACGCTGAGGTTTATAACTCTGCGTTCCTCGTGTTAAAACCCGTCTTTGGACGAGGTCTCGTCTCGTTTTATGAGATGGGACATCTTCTAAAGATGGATGTTTAATTTTTAGCTTAGCTTTTTAATTACACGGAGAGCACGGTGTAGCCGTTGGCTACAAACAAAATATTCTTCTTCGTGAAATAAAAAAATAATTACACGAAGTGGCGCGAAGGTAACACGAAGTTTCACGAAGAATATTCTTTGCCGTGTTCTCCTGATATTCAAAATCTGTAAGAAGTTTGCTAATTTTACAACATTATTTTACATTGTAGCAGAGAGAGAGAGCCGTGTTGTTTGGTTTGAGCTTAGCTGATCACGCGAAGAAGCGCGAAGGCTGCAAAGGAAATATTTATGACAAACACAAAACTCGAAGATCGCCGAAGCAAACTATGGCGGACAAAACCTGGGCTGGTTATTTATACCGCGAACGAGTTGGCAAAATTCGTCAATCATGTCGGGATTGCTTTGATCCGTACAAACGAAAAATTTCCGCTTCCATCATTATTAACCGCAATCAACGGAAATTACGACAATCATTCTCAAATATCCAAAAACGAATTAAAACCATTCCTTGATGATTTCTTCAATACAATCCATCGAACCAAACAAGCGGTTGAAGTTATTTCGTTCGACGAATCAACCTGTGTCGTATCTGAAAAAGTTTTCATTAATTTATACGCATTGCAAATCGAAAGAAGCTCCAAAAACTCTACATTCAACAACCTCCCAATCAAGCGTTACACGCGTTTTGAGCGTGAACTTTATGAAATTGTTCATAAGGAAGGTCCCGTCTCCAGAAAGTCACTTATTTTACGTTTGAACTTAACTACAAGGAAGTCGCGTAAATTACTCGATCAAACATTAAACAAGCTGTGGAAAAAAATTTGGATTATTAGAGTGAGCAAATCCGCCGAAGGTAACATTTGGAAAGCAACATCCACCTTTGACAAACAAATAACGAAAAAAGCTTTAAGCATAAAGAGAAATGTGGCATTAGACAATTTGATTGTAGCTGTTATTAACAGCAGCGTAGCTATTACCCGACATCAGATAAGACAACTGCTGAAGAATATCTCTTCGTACGAAGAAGTTGACGAAACTATAACCTCATTGATTCTAAAGAATGTAATTCAAATAGATCCTTCCGTCATCATACACGGCAAAAAAGCGTTGACTCTGGTACAAGCCGTAAAGCGGATTGTTAATCCGCTTACTCAGTTTAATATGTTTAAACTTAGCGAAACGGAATAGCATTCCATTTTACGGTAAGCTGTAAAGCGGCTCTCTACTTCATCTTAGGCATGTTTTTAGTGAGCTTGCTTATTATACCGCCAGTTTTTTTCTTCGGCTCTACTTTTCTTAACGGCTCGTCTTTATGTTTTCTTGTAACGTAAACCTGCTGGACAATCGAAAGCAGATTAAACATAAAATAATATAAATTCAATCCCGAAGGGAAGGAGTTGAATAACAGTGTCAGCAATATCGGCATCATATAAACCATCATCTTCTGACGCGGATCTTTAACAGTCATCTTTTGCTGGATGAACATCGTTATTCCCATCATCAAAGCCAAGCCGCTGACATCTGTGATATTAAATATGGGGATTGCAAAAGGGAGCGTTACGGCAACATCGGGTATCGACAGATCATTTATCCACCAGATGAAGTTTGCTTGACGAAGTTGTATCGCCGAACCGAAAACCGTCCACAGCGCATACAGAATAGGCATCTGCAATAATAGCGGTAAACATCCCCCCGCCGGATTAACGCCATACTCTTTGTATAAATTCATCACCGCTTTATTCATCTTTTGCGGGTCTTCTTTGTATTTGGTTTTTACTTCTTCAATCATCGGTTGAAGTTGTTGCATTTTCTGCATCGACCTCAAACTGGTCTTCGATAGTGGGTGGAGGAGTAGTTTGATGAGGATCGAAAAGACAATAATAACAAGACCGTAATTTGGAATAAACCAGTGTAAAAACTCCAGCAGCGGAATTATAAAATATTCGGAAATTGGACGGATGAGCCATACCCAACCTAAACTCATCATTTGGTCAAGGTGTACGTCATAGCTTTTTATAATGTCGAAATCGAGAGGCCCTAAAAACAGCGTGAATGATGACTCGTTATCTTTGCTGCTGCGGAAAGGCATTTTCATCGCTATGTTATAGGTCTCTTTCATCCCGTGATACGGCATCTTTTTGTGATTGCCTTCTAAATAAGCCCCTTCGCTTTTTTTATCTTTCGATATAATCGCAACGGCGAAATATTTAGTTTTTGTAGCTATCCACTGTGTATTTCCGCTGA
Source organism: Bacteroidota bacterium (assembly GCA_018830765.1). Classification (GTDB taxonomy): domain Bacteria; phylum Bacteroidota; class Ignavibacteria; order UBA10030; family BY39; genus JAHJRJ01. The sequence goes on from JAHJRJ010000249.1 coordinate 6,624, forward strand.
TATTCAATTTCACAGGATCGTCTGAGGTTGCATCGATTTCAGCTAATTCACCGCCCGAATAAGCAAACGCCTTTGCGTTGTGCGATTCGTCCACACTGTTCCGTTCCGCATAGCGTAAACCGTTCTCCCAGATAACCTGATACTCAAAATTGGATATAACCGGTTCCATTTTTACAAATTTATAATCAACATCTATAGAGTAAGAGCCGTTTCTGAATATTAAAACTTTCTCAATATAACCACCACCTTCGGCTTTTAAACGCAGCGTAACTTTATTTTCCGAATCACCTTTGACCTCCACCTTCTGCCAAGGTTGATAATCAGTTTCAAAGTAAAGATATCGTGTTTCGATTAGTTTGCCGTCCGAAGATGCAAATAGCAAACTAAAGTCGCCGCCTTTTTCGAAATCGACAAGCTGAACTAAATTTTCCCGATCCCACGCTTTATAATGTTTTAATTCCCATTTTCTAATCAAGCCGCCTTTTGATGTAATTTCGGTGGTGTAAAAATCTGTTTCGAC
>JAHJRJ010000042.1 GCA_018830765.1 Bacteroidota bacterium
AATTACAACAAAAGCATTGAAAGATTCTGTTACTATAAAAAAAGATACTATATCGGTTCAAGACACTTTAGCAGTTAAGGATACACTTGATATTAAGAAGTTTATTTTTAGAACCCTTCCTAATAAAGCATTCGATGTGGGGGAAAAATTAGTATTTGATGTACGATATGGATTTATAACGGCAGGTACAGCAGTAATGCAAATCCCTAAATCCGAATTTCATAATGGTCGGAAATGCTACCGGGTTGAATTTACTGTAAAGTCGCTCCCCTTTTTTTCAACATTCTATAAAGTTGAAGATAAATACGTTTCATTGATCGATTCAGCAGGAATTTTCCCGTGGCGGTTTGAACAGTACATACGTGAGGGAGGTTATAAGCGTGATTTTAAAGCTGAGTTTGATCATGCCAATAATAAAGCCATTACTTTAGAAGGTGAATATACGATTGAACCATATGTTCACGATATTATATCTGCTTTTTATTTTAACCGCATAATGGATTACAGTGAAATGCGCGGCGGGACTATGATGCATCTTAAAAATTTTTATAAGGATTCAACATATAATTTAAATGTAAGGTTCAGAGGACGTGAAAGGATTAGTGTAAAAGCAGGAACCTTCGACTGCGTAATAGTTGAACCGATTGTTGAAGAAGGTGGATTGTTTAAGAGTGAAGGAATAATCCATATTTGGTTAACAGATGACGATAAGAAAATACCTGTTATGGTGAAATCGAAGATATTGATCGGTTCTATATCTGCTGAATTAGTCGAATACTCTGGAATAAAAGGGAAAATTCAAGCAAAGGTCAAATGAAATGGCAAAGTTCAAACAAATTGATTTGAAAAAAGTAAAGACTATATCGATAAAGTCAAGAAAGAGTAATGTTACGCCGGCTGACTTTGCGAAAGTATATTCCCCGCAAAAAAATTTTTTGGATTTTGAAAAATCGCTCCCTAATACACTTGCGGTAAAAGATTTAAAAGCGTTAGTAGAAGATATCGTTTTTGCTAATACTAAAAAGAAACCAGTGATTGTTCTTATCGGCGCACACGTGATTAAAGTAGGACTTTCTCCGCTTATCATAGATTTGGTTAAAAAAGGAATTATTACGACAGTGGGGATGAACAGCGCCGCAGCGATACACGATGTTGAAACTGCTATGTGGGGGAAGACATCGGAAGATGTAGCAGTAAATATTATGGACGGATATTTCGGCATGGCTCGCGAAACAGGCGACCTGATTAATAACACACTCAAAACTTTATCTGCTAATTCAGATTTGGGTTACGGTGAAGCAATAGGGAGTGAACTGATAAAACGTAAAGCCCCTTTTTTAAAATTCAGTATTTTGGCTGCTTGCTATAAATCAGGAGTACCGGTAACAGTGCACGCTGCAATCGGGACTGATATTATCCACCAGCAACCGACGATGAACGGCGCGGCAACCGGCGAGATGTCGTTTCGCGATTTCAAAGTTCTGTGCAGCAGCGTAAAAGATTTAACCGGCGGCGGTGTAGTTTTAAATATCGGGTCGGCGGTTATAATGCCGGAAGTATTTTTGAAAGCGCTCACAATAACTCGCAACCTCGGTTACAAAACCGCAGGATTCACAACAGCCAATTTCGATATGCTTCATCATTATCGACCGTTAATGAATATTGTAACACGACCTACGCAAGGAGGCGGCAGAGGTTATAATTTTACAGGACATCACGAAATAATGATACCGCTGCTTTCGGCGATGATAAAAAACCGGATTAGATGATGACATTTTTAGAACGGTACAATATCTCGCCTGTATTATTTGCTTTTATTTCGCTCGTGACGTTGTTTGTAACTTATCAGATAGTCGGGTCGCTTGTCGCAGTTTTACTCTTCGGCATTAAAATTAATCCTGAGAATGTAACTGGTTACAGAATACTAGCCGCTTTCAGTCAAATAATTTTCTTATTGATTCCTACGTTGTTGTTAACGAAACTCGCAGCGTCGCACGTCTGGGAATTTTTAAGGTATAAGCGAACTTCACTTCTTCAAATCATAATTCCGTTTGTCGGAATTTTTTCTTTGCAGCAAATACTTCAAGTTTACTTGGCTGCTCAAGAAATGATTCCGGTTCCCGAATCGTTAAAACCTTTTCTAGAACAAATGAAACAAATGATAGAAGAGAGTTACCGCCTGATAGCGGGTTCGGCTGATTTTCCTGAACTGGTTTTCGTTATTATTGTTATAGCATTAGTGCCAGCATTTGCAGAAGAAACTTTGTTCCGCGGAATGGTTCAAAGAAGTTTGGAGAATTCATTGAATCCCAAAAAAGCAATAATACTCACAGGTATAATTTTTGGATTGTTTCATCTCAATCCGGTTACATTCATCCCGCTTTCAATCATCGGTTTTTATTTAGGTTTTTTAGCTTTTAAAGCGCAAAGTATATTGGTGCCGGTGGCGGTTCATTTTTTCAACAACCTGTTAGCAGTTATCGCCATTCATCTAAACTACGGAGACGATGAACTGATAACCGGCAAACCTTCTGAAATGCAGTTAGAGTTGCTGTTGCTGACTTTCGTTACTTTTTCATTAGTTTTTGTGGTCTCAATATATTATTTTATACGTGTATCGAACTCAATAAACTTAAAAACAATTACCGAGGTGTAATATGCCATACTGTCCGAATTGCGGTTACGAATACGTAAAAGGAATCACAATCTGTCCCGATTGCAACTTTGAGCTTGCCGAAGGCGAGCCCGTGTATTGTTTTAACTGTGAAGAATTGATGGTAGAAAAAAATATCTTTTGTTCACACTGCGGTTACGTCCAATCGGATTTTTTGAAAGACGACCAGGATGTGATGTGCGAAGTTCATCCAAAAGTAGAAGCGATGGGGATTTGTGTTATATGCAAAAAAGCCGTTTGCAGTGATTGTGCAGTGGAAAAAAACAGCGTACTTTTCTGTAATGACGACAGTCATATTAAAGTCGCGCAAGATTGGGCTGTCGCCTTTACGACTAATACCGATTACGAAGCTGAGATGATAAAAGCAAATCTTCAAGGTGCTGGAATTCCCACGATGGTTTTCTCACAACGCGACCACGCATATTTTATGATTATCGGCGACATGGCGGTGGTAAATGTGATGGTGCCGCGAGATCGCCTCGCCGACGCTGAGGAGTATCTGAAAAAAATGGATTTCTTCGGGGATGAAGCAGATGAAGATAGTGAGTAACTTTGCGATTCGATCATTAACAGCGATAATTGGTATCCCGGTTATCCTCTTTGTGTCAATTGCCGGGGGAATTTATTTCCTTCTCTTTACCATTATCGCTTCTACATTGGCATTGCGTGAGTTCTATAAATTGGCGGAAGCAAAGGGAGCAAAGCCGCTGATAACTCTCGGGCTGGCTGCGGGTGTGCTTGTTAACCTTTCTTTTTATCATAAAAATATTAAAACTTTTATAGTTGACCTCTTTGAAAAAGTACAAGTTTTTATACCGTTTCCTTCTCAAGCACAGCTTCTTCTGATAATTACGTTGGCGATACTTCTGATATTAATGTTAGTAGAGATGTTCCGTAACGACGGTTCTGCAATCACAAATTTATCGGCGACTGTAATGGGAATTTTTTATGTTTCTTTATTTTTCGGAACGTTGATTGGTTTGCGAGAACTTTTTGAGCCTTTCGATTTTCCTGTTTACCGTTTTTTTCCGACCGAGTTAAATCCTTCGGACGCTACTGTTGCAAAAATTTATCTCTGGGGCGGTTATACTATTATTACAATTTTCGCCACGATTTGGATATGCGATACAGCGGCATACTTTGGCGGTAAGTTTTTGGGGAAACACAAATTGTTCGAGCGTGTAAGTCCGAATAAAACCTGGGAAGGCGCTATAGCAGGATTTCTGTTCGCGATAGTTGCGGCAGTTGCGGCAAAATAT
>JAHJRJ010000043.1 GCA_018830765.1 Bacteroidota bacterium
AATGTTCCACCACCCTTTAATACTCTATTCATTTCCTTTACTGCAAGTATTGCATTTGTAAAGTGTGGGAACGCGGAAAAGCATACAACATGATCTACAAAATTGTCTGCTAATGGTATCGAATGAGCATCTGCACATATCAAGCGTATATTATCAGTCAGTAGATCTTGAGGAATATGAGCAAGCATGTTACTTGAAAAATCCATACCGATAACTTTTTGATTCCGAAGATAGGGAAAAAGTACGCCTGTCCCACACCCTACATCAAGCACGACTTCGTTTTCTTTGAAATTAAGAAGTTCAATAACTCTCTTTAAAGAAGAGTAGTCAATGTCAGCGATGTCTTCGTTCCAGTGTTCTGCTGCTGCGTCAAAGAAATTTATCTTATCAGAATTCATTTCTTTAAAATTCGGTAAAGAATGGTCGCTCCAATAATCTGGAGTAATATCCCCGGGTAGCTCTCGTAGATATGTGATGTTGAAATAATTGTATTTAACACCGTAGAACTAAGAATCAGAGTCGTGAGTCGTTCTATGAAAACAGACATCAAAAGTGCGGCAAAGAAATTCCACTTTAGTCTTTGTGTGAAAAAATATGCTGATAAGCCAAGTAAGGCGAGCTGGAAAGACATAATGAATGCAATAGGCGGACTCATCGGTGGCATACCTGAAATTAGATACGATATTAACGGAGTAATAATTACGACCGTTGTAACTATTAACGGCGTGGATAAAAGTCCAAGCGTTAACACAGGTAAATACATCGGTAGAAAAGTAGAACCCAGACCGAATGTATGGAAGATATGCGGTAAAGATAAACCTAATCCGACCGCAGAAATTCCGTAAACAACATCTTGCATCGAGATACGGTTTGCAATTACATTTTTTAGCGTTAATATTTTTGTTGACATTGTTTTTTACCTTTCGTTATTAAAAGTTAGTTGATAGACTAATTGTAAAATTTCTATGTGGCATCGGATAGCCGTAAATAAGCTGGTAGCTTTTATTCAAAAGATTCTCAACGGCAAGCGATGCCGACAGGTAACCGGTTAACCTGTAAGCAACCATCGAATTAACGAAAATAAAATCTCCTAATTTTTGTTGACGCAAATCCTTACCGTATAGCTGCGAAACATAAGTGCCGTTGATGTTCAGCGATAGGTCGTTCATTGAATAGTTGACTTGTGCCCCAAGCTTATTTCCGGGACTTGCAAAAGTCTCATTTTGCGGGTCTAAGTATGAGTAATTTGCAGATAGGAACAATGTTTCTGTGATGCGAGACTTCAATTCAACCTCAACTCCCCTATGTTTAAATTTCCCTGAGTTGGTTAATTTCAAGTTCGGGAAGACGCCTTCAGTCCGTATCAAGTTGCTTCCCTCGTTTTGATAAACTGTAATGTCGGCATAGAGTAAGTGGAAAAATCTTTTCGAGAAACCAACCTCGTAATTCCAAACCCGCTCGGGTTTCAAAGTTAATGTAGGGGCAGGAAATAAATACACTTCACGGATTGTCGGACTTCGGAATCCTTTGGATACTACTCCTCTGATGTTTGCAGATTCGTCTATTTTATAGTTTAGCCCGAAGTGGGGAACGATCTCGCTGCCGAATATGGAATTGTTTTCCAATCGTAATGCAGCCGTTGCAACAAAGTCATAAATAAATTGCTGAGTGTGCACGTAAGGTGCATATTCAGTAATGAAGTGCCTGCCAAAATCTTTCCTGCTTATTGTATTTTCGGCTTTACCACCGTAAGTCTTATAATCGAACCCGACAGTTGAAATGTTGCCGGCAGACAATTTTATATTTTGATAAATCATCAAGCCGATAACTTTATCGGTCGAAAGCCATCCGTCGAATATTTTATGCTCACCAAAGTTACCGTGAATCTTGAGTGCGCCGCTTATTTCCTCGAATGTGTTGTCAATATCGATGTTGAATCCGCCTCGTGTTGCTTCAGCCCAGTTGTTGATTAACGGAGAGGTTACTGTTCCCGGATTAAATGTTTTAAATTCTGTAACATTACCGCTTGCAGCAATTTGGAAATTTCCGTTAATGATGTAACCGAATTTTGCCGAAGATGACTGTGAGCGGTAGCTAGTATATGGTCTGTGTCCATCGGTATTGTAATGCTTCCCGGTAACAAAATAATCGAAGTTACTATTCTTCCATCCGTGCTGCAGTTTGTATTGCTGCGTGTTAAAGCTGCCGAGCGAGGCGGAAAGTTTTGTTTTAAAACCGTCTTCGTGCAATTTTTTGGTAATTATATTTATTGCTCCACCTAATGCGTTAGTGCCGTAAAGATACGAGGCCGGTCCGCGGATTATCTCGATCGCTTCGACATTATCTACCGAGTAGGCATCTGGTAGAGGATGACCGAAGATTCCCATATAATCGGGTCTGCCATCTATCAACACGAGCACGCCGGTGTTTGGCGAACCGCTTATACCTCGCATACTGATTGTGCCCGCGGAACCCGTCCCTATGCCAAATCCGGAATTACTTCTTTGTGTAACAAACAGACTCGGCACTTCATTGGTCAGCACAAACGGGACAGTCGGTGCATTCGTCATCTGAAGAGTTTGACTCCCGATTGTTGAGATTGAAACCGGAACATCATTCCTCGATATCTTGTATTTCGTTCCTGTGATGATGACAGGATTTAAGAGAAACGTTTTTGAAGAATCGGGTTCACCCCGATAAAATCGGGGTTCACTCGATTCGTTATGCGCCAATAAAAAGTTAGTAAAAAGTAACGATAAGATACTTGATAGAATAATAATGGTCTTTCTTTTCATTTTTCCCTCATTCATTTTTTTCGATTAATTAGATGTAATATTTTTATAAATATCGTAGCACGACTTTTCAAAAAAATTATTTGAATTCTTCTATGGTCGTAGCTGTTAGCTTTCCGTGCTTTACTCCTTTTGTGCCAATGATATGGTCGGCGATGTGTTGTATATCTTTTACTTTTCCGCGTAGCGCGATAACCTCTAAACAAAATTTTTCATCTAGATGTATGTGCATTGCAGATAGTATGTTGACGTGATGGTGATGTTGAAACTCCGTAAGCTTATCCGATATTTCTCGTTTATGATGGTCATAGATAATAGCAATCGTGCCGACGGCTTCTGCATTCGGGTCCGACCATTTTTGTTTTACGAGAAGGTCGCGGGCGATATCGCGAAACGCCTCAGAACGATTTTCATAACCTTTCGAGGCAATTAGCTTATCGAACTTGTCTAATAAATCTTCTTCAATGGATATTCCAAAACGTTTTAGTGTTACCATAATTGTGTTACGATTTTAGAAAAGATAGCATAAATTAATTTCAGATGCAAATAGGATTTGAGATTTCAGATACTCT
>JAHJRJ010000250.1 GCA_018830765.1 Bacteroidota bacterium
GTCTCTAACATCCTGTTTGGAAAATCCAGCTTCAAGCAACGGAGAGCGGACGTTCTTTTCTTTAACAGCTTTTAAACCGGGTCTGAAATCTCCTAAATCGTCCGTATTTGTGCCATCGCAAATCCATTTTATATTTCTCGCTTGTGCAATGTCGGTCAACTTGCTAAACAATTCTGTTTTACAGTAGTAGCATCTATCGGGCGGGTTCTCTCTGAATTTAAGATTATCCGTTTCTTCCGTGTAAACTACTTCGTAACTAGCGCCGAAGCTTTTTGCGAGCCGCTCGGCTTCTTCGTACTCACGCAAAGGGTAAGTCTCAGATTTTCCGATTACGCCAAAAGCTTTCTCTCCCAAAGTATCTACTGCAACCTTTAATAGAAGCGTGCTATCGACGCCGCCCGAGTAGCCGATCACCACGCTTTCGAGTTCGTGTAAAATTAATTGAAGCTGTATGTATTTTGAATTTAATTCAGTCGTCATTTTTCCAACAAGTGCTTAAATTCCTTTATCGAACGAATGCCGGGAAATTCCACCTCGAACAATTTCCTTTTAGTTGCATCGAGTTTAAAAGAATTTTTTAACGCCTCGATGGCTTCGTAATTATTTTTCAGCAAAAATAGAACTTTAGCTTTACCGTAATACGGGTCAGCCCAATCGGGTTTTAGTTCTATACATTTGTTGTAAGTTTTTAGCGATTGTTTTATATAACCGTATTCAAGAAGAGTCTCGGCAAGGTCGAACATCGCGTAAATGTTATTGGGATTTATTTTAACAGCTATTTTATAGCTGATAAGCGCATCGCGCCATTTTCCTAAATTGTACGACGTATCTGCTTTCGCATACCACAGGTCGGAGTCATCTTGATATATCTCCAACGCCTTGTTATAATCGTCAAGAGCTTTTTTGTATTTCTTTTGATAATCGTAACACAGACCCCTGCCGAAATAAGATTCGTAGTGAGTCGAGTCGCATTTAATCGATTGGGTAAAACATTTTATAGCTTCCTCGTATTCACCCAGCTCCTGGTATGCATTCCCCATGTTATGCCACGAAGGCGTATCTTTTGGTTCGAGCCGGATTGTTTGTTTGTAGCAATCTATAGCATCGTAATGTCTGCCCATGTTCGCTAACGTGTTACCTTTGTTATACCAAGCGGGTACAAATTTTTCGTTTATCGCGAGGGCTAACTCGTAGTTTGCCATCGCCTTAGAATACAGCATCATCTTATTGTAGATGATTCCGCAATTGTACCAAGCGTTGTAATTAAACGGGTCGTATTCAAGATTCTTTTTATAGCAATCGAGAGCTTCTTGGGGCTTATTCATCAAGTCGTAGCAGTAACCTAATTCGTACCACAGCAGCTTATTGTCGGGTTGTATTGTCCGTAGCATTTTTAAAACAGAGAGTGCTCCGGTATAGTTGCCCATCTTTTCAAGCATCAACGCCTTCGATAGAAAAACATCTTCATTATCAGGGTCGTTCTCTATAATCTGATTAAAACACTGAATTGCTTCTTCGTACTTGTTAATATTCTCTAACGAAATACATCTATTCAAAAGCGTCTCGGTATCGCCCGGGTTCAAACTCAATGCCTTGTCGAACGACTCAATTGCTTCTTCATAACGTTCCAAATAGTTAAGCAGCGTTCCTTTTAAAGTCCAATACTCCGAGCTGTAGGGTATCTGTTCGAGGAGCAAATCTATATAATGCAAAGATTTTTCGTAATCACCTTCTTCATAGAATAAATTCACAAGCTTTTCAAGTAGGTCGACATTATTAGTGCCTTGACTGTTTTTAAGCTTGTAGTAGAGCTGCTCAAAATTTTCTTCCCTATTTTTTCTTAACGGGTCTTGGTTTTCCTGATCTTCGTTATCGTCCGGATCGTCAAAATTATATGTATTCATCTTTTCTCTATTTCCTAATCTAATTTACAATCTTCTGATATAATATATAAAATTTATTAAAAAGATGTCAAGTATTTTTGAAATTTAAAAAAAACTAATGAATTATTGTTTTGGTTTTATGCACAAAATGGCTTATATTAAGTATTGATTTAAGATTAATGGTAAGCGAGAACGTAAAAAATATTCGACACCGCATTCAGTCAATTTGCGAGCGTGTCAAGCGTAATGTCGATGATATCAAAATTGTAGCGGTAACCAAAACGTTTAGCAGTCAACTGGCAAGCGATGCGGTCAGAGCCAGTATTTTAGATTTGGGCGAAAATTACGTTCAAGAGTTACTTAAAAAAAAAGAAGAAATCCACGACGATAAAGTGCGCTGGCATTTTATCGGACACCTACAGACGAATAAAGTTAAGCTTATAGCCGGCAGGGTCGATTTGATACATTCTGTGGATTCATTAAGGTTAGCAGTTGAAATTTCAAATTTTTGCTCAAAAATCGGCAAAACTCAAAATATTTTAATCGAATTAAATACGTCCGGCGAGACCTCGAAGTTCGGCACGGACCCTGACAAAGCTTTGAATCTGGCAAAAGAAGTAATAATGGTTCCGAACATTAGTCTTACAGGTTTAATGACGATAGGAAAATTTTCCGACAACCCGGAAGAATCCAGAAAAGATTTTACGATGTTAAGAGAAGTAAAAGAGCTCATCGAAAAAGACGGTATCGCACTTAAACATCTTTCTATGGGAATGTCGAATGATTTTGAAGTAGCAATAGAAGAAGGCGCCACGATTATAAGATTAGGTACTGCGATATTCGGCGCGCGGCAATATAACAATTGATAACGAAAGGGGAAAGTTTTATGAAACTTACACCGTTAGATATTAAGAAACAACAATTCAAAAAAGTATTCCGCGGTTACGACGATGTGGAAGTAAACACTTTTTTAGATATGATAGCTGAGGAAATGGATAATCTTACCAAAGCAAACAAGGAATTACAAACAAAATTAACCGAAGTCCAAACTCAGCTTCAAGATTATAAGTCGATGGAAAAAACTTTGCAAGCGACTTTGATACAAGCTCAGGATGTGAGTACAAAGTCGGTTGAAAACGCAAAACGCGAAGGACAGCTTATTATTCAAGCTGCTGACGTTAAAGCAACGCAGATACTCGACAAAGCTCGCACAGATAATACCCGATTAAAGGAAGAGATTTCAATTCTGAAGGCGAAAAAAAATACGATGATAAGCCGGTTGAAGCTGCTCTTGAACTCTGAGCTTGAATTAATCCGCGCTTTAGAAGTTGACGAAGAAATTTATATCGCTGACGATAACGATAACAAACCGACTAAAGAAGAGACGGAATACGACGATATCGCAAGAAGCATTAACGAAAGATAAAGAAAAATCATTATGGAACTAAAGCAACAAATACAAGAAACAGTACAATACATTCGAAGGCATACAGAGATGCGCCCGACCATAGGAATAATATTAGGCACCGGGTTAGGGGCTTTGACTAAAGAGATTACTCAAAAAGTGGTTATAGAATACGAGGATATTCCACACTTTCCCGTATCGACCGTAGAATCGCATCACGGAAAATTAATATTTGGGAAATTGGGCGGCAAGAACGTTGTAGCTATGCAAGGCCGTTTTCACTACTACGAGGGCTATACGATGCAGCAGATTACTTTCCCCGTTAGAGTTATGAAATTTTTGGGTGTGAAAACTCTGCTGATTTCTAACGCCGCCGGCGGAATGAATCCACATTTTCAACGCGGTGATATAATGATTATAACCGACCATATTAATTTACAAGGTGACAATCCACTAATAGGCAAGAACGACAACACACTCGGACCGCGATTTCCAGATATGTCTGAACCTTATAGCAAAGAGTTGATCGATCTTGCTGAGCAAACAGCGCTGAATTTTAAAATCAAAGTTCACCGCGGCGTATTGGTGGCAGTGCAAGGACCAAATTTGGAAACGAAAGCGGAATATCGTTTTCTGCGCTTCATCGGCGCCGATGCGGTGGGTATGTCAATCGTTCCTGAAAACATAGTCGCAAATCATATGAGTTTAAAAGTTTTAGGTTTCTCTATTATAACTGATGAATGTTTCCCAGACTCGTTGAAACCCGTAAGCGTAGAAGAGATAATCGCAGTTGCAAACAAGGCTGAGCCGAAGCTGACAAGTATAATGAAAGAAGTGATTAAGAAGATATAAAGATGTTCAAGGAACTCACAGATAAAATTAACTACTCTAACCTTGAGCTTGAGATACTAAAGTTTTGGAGAGAGAATAAAGTTTTCGAGAAGAGTGTTTCATCGCGCGAAAGTGGGAAGGGATTTACTTTCTTTGAAGGTCCGCCTACTGCAAACGGCAGACCCGGGATTCACCACGTGATGAGCCGGACGCTAAAAGATTTAGTGTGCAGATACAAAACAATGCGCGGTTATCAAGTGCACCGAAAAGCAGGTTGGGATACCCACGGACTTCCGGTCGAAATCGAAGTCGAAAAAATGCTCGGCTTCAAACATAAAGACGACATCGTAAAATACGGCGTTACTCAGTTTAACGCAGAATGTAAAAAATCTGTTTGGAAGTATAAAGCCGAATGGGAACAGATGACCGAGCGAATGGGATACTGGGTTAATCTATCCGATCCATATATCACTTTCGAAAATAATTACATCGAATCAATTTGGTGGGCGTTGAAAGAATATTTCAATAAGGGGATGATATACAAGGGATATAAAATTCAGCCATACTGTCCACGCTGCGAAACTCCGCTTTCTTCACACGAAGTTTCACTCGGTTACGAAGACGTAAAAGACCCAAGCGTTTACGTGAAATTGAAAGTAAAAGGTGAAGAGAATACTTATTTCCTCATATGGACGACTACACCTTGGACGTTAATTTCAAACGTGGCAATTGCAGTCCATCCGGATGTAGAATATGTGAAGGTTGAGAATAAGGGCAAGAAATTGATTTTAGCTAAAGCGTGCGTGTCCGTGCTCGACGATGAATTTGTTGTAATAGACAGCTTTAACGGGAGAAGTCTTGCGGGAAAAGAGTACGAACGTTTGTTCAGCTATATTCCGGTAGAAGAAAAAGCTTTTTATGTAGTAAGTGGGGATTTCGTAACAACAGAAGATGGTACGGGAATCGTCCATATGGCGCCAGCTTACGGCGAAGATGACTATCAGACAGGAAGAAAATTCGGCTTGCCAACAATACATCCCGTAAACAAAAGCGGCGAATTTAATGCCGAAATCACCGATTTTGCAGGCGCATTCGTGAAAGATGCTGACCTTGAAATAATCCAGAATTTGAAATTGCGCAAAATTCTCTATAAAAAAGAAACAATTACACACAGTTATCCACATTGCTGGCGTTGCATTACTCCTCTATTATATTATGCACGTGAATCGTGGTACATCAGCACAACCAAATACTCCCAGCGTATGATGGATTTAAACAAAACTATTAATTGGGTTCCCACCGAAGTGGGCGAGGGCAGATTTGGAAACTGGCTCGAAGATAATAAAGACTGGGCTTTATCGCGCGACAGGTTTTGGGGAACTCCACTTCCGATTTGGGTTTGCAAATGCGGCAATCAAAAATGCACCGGCAGCATCGAAGAATTGTGTGAGGGAAAAATCCTTGCCGCAGACGGTTCGACTTCACCTGTCGATAAAACAAAAATCGATCTGCACAAACCGTTCGTCGATTCGATTGTGTTTACGTGCGATAAATGCGGCGAACAGATGCTGCGCACTCCCGAGTTGATTGACGTATGGTTCGATTCTGGCGCGATGCAGTTTGCACAGTGGCATTATCCTTTTGAGAATAAAGATATTTTCGAAACGCAACACCCAGCCGATTTTATTTGTGAAGGAATCGACCAGACACGAGGTTGGTTTTATTCGCTGCATTCGATCAGCACATTTTTATTCGATAAGCCGGCTTTCAAAAACATACTCGTCAACGAATTGATACTCGACAAAGAAGGACAGAAGATGTCCAAGTCGAAGGGCAATACCGTTGACCCGTTTATGGTACTAGAGAAATACGGCGCCGATACGACGCGCTGGTATCTTGTTACTGCAAGCCCGCCGTGGAAGCCGACGCTTTTCGACGAAGAAGGTATGGCTGAAGTACAACGGAAGTTTTTCGGAACGCTGTTAAATACATATTCTTTTTTCGCGCTGTATGCCAACATCGATAAATTCACTTATTCCGAACCGGAAATTCTTTTTTCGGAAAAGCCGGAGATTGATAGATGGATAATTTCATCACTCAACTCTCTAGTCGAAAAATATTTGCAGGCGATGGATGAATACGACGTAACAAAAGCTGCGCGGCTCGTTAGCGATTTTACCATCGACCAATTGTCGAATTGGTACGTCCGCCGCAATCGCAGACGTTTTTGGAAAAGCGAAATCGGTAAGGATAAAACAGCAGCTTATCAGACATTATACAATTGTTTAATAACAATTTCAAAATTAACCGCTCCGATTGCGCCTTTCTTATCCGAAGAAATATTCAGAAACTTGAATGCAATTACCAAACGCGAAGATACGTTTTCGGTTCATCTTTCTTTGCTTCCCGCAGTCGATAGAAGTTCAATAGAGGCAGACTTAGAAACCCGGATGTCGAGAGTACAAAGAATTGTGTATCTGGTTCGTGCAATCCGCAACAAATCGAATCTAAAAGTACGTCAACCTCTCAAACGGATTATCCTTCCGATAACGGACGAAAACAATAAAGCCGAAATCGAAATCATGAGGGATGTAATCCTTGACGAGATAAATGTTAAAACAATCGAGTACGTCAGTGACGATTCCGAAATCGTACATAAACGCCTGAAACCTAATTTCAAGTCGATTGGACCGAGGTTTGGAAAATCTGTGCAAGCAATCGCTAACGCGATAAAGGGTATGGATACATTATCCATCAAAGTGTTGGAAAAAGAAAATAAATTCGATTTGAATATTAACGGCGAAACATATACTATTACTTCTGACGACGTCGAAATTATTCATGAAGATATTAAAGGTTGGTTGGTAGAGAACGATAACGAATTAACGGTTGCACTCGATACCGAGCTTACCGAAGAATTGATTGACGAGGGTTTTGCGCGCGAATTTGTAAATCGTGTCCAAAACATGCGCAAAGATGCGGGCTTTGAAGTTACAGACAGGATTCTCATCTTCTATTCTTGCGACGAACGACTTAATAAAGCAGTAACGGATCAAAAATCATACATTACATCAGAGACATTAGCTTCATCGCTAACGGCTGATTTACAGGAATCTGATTTTAGCGCTGAGTGGGATATCAACGGAGAAAACTGCCGGATAGGTATAAAACGAATAATTTAATTAAATTGTTTTTAAAACAGGAGTGAACAATATGGCAAAAATTAAAAAAGTAAAACAAAAAAGCAAAGCTTTACCGACTAAAGCGAAGCCAGCGATAAAAAAAATAAAAGCGGTTAAGGTTGCGGTTAAAACACCTGAAAAGATCGTTATCGAAACAAAAGTAAAAGGAACGCATAAAGGATACAAGCCCGCAGACCTCGCTTATTTCAAAAAGATAATTATGGAGAAGCGTAAAGAAATTTTAGAAGAGCTTGAAACATTGCGCAACACTATAATGGACGTAGCTACCGGTGAATATACAAGCGAAAATCCCACATACTCACTTCACATGGAACAAGGCACCGATGCGATGGAACGCGAAAAAACTTTCTTGCTCGCATCGCGTGAAGGAAAATTCTTAAACTATCTAGACGACGCCCTCGTGCGCATCGAAAAAGGCGAATACGGACTCTGCTTGGTTTGCGGAAAACTAATAGAGAAAGAACGGCTCGAAGCCGTGCCTCACGCTCAAATGTGCTTTAATTGTAAGAACAAGAGCGGTAAAAAGTAAATCAAAGAAACGGAATTATCTTGCGCGCTTTATTCTTCAGTCTATTCATTGTAATCCTCGACCAGTTTACGAAGTTGATGGTGAAGGGGGTAAGTATTCCTTTTTTCGGAATCAATTTTACAGGTATGCCTTACGGTGTGAGCCGTCCCATAATCGGAGATTTTGTTCGATTAACCTACATAGAAAATGCTGGCATGGCTTTCGGCTTTGATTTCGGGGGTAAACACTTTTTCGGCATTGTTTCCATTCTCGCGAGTATCTTCATAATCATTTACTTGTTTAAAATGCGTCATTCGAATTTCAGTTTCCGCATCTCTTTGGCTCTGATTCTTGGCGGCGCGTGCGGTAACTTAATCGACCGTGTTTTCTACGGAGTATTCTTCGATTACGGACCACTATTCTACGGAAGAGTTGTAGACTTTATGGATATCGATTTCTTTAACATCAAAATTTTTAGCTACAACCTCGACAGATGGCCCATATTCAACATCGCCGATGCATCCGTGACAATCGGTGTAATATTGCTGCTTTTCTTTCATCACAAAACTGTTTCCACAACTATCGAAACCAAAAATATAGATACTGCTGATAAACAGACAGAAGTATAAAACGTTAGTTTCCTTCAACTTATGCCACGACAATCCGAAATCGTTGTTCCACCCGGTAAAATCCGCGAGAGATTAGATGTATTTTTAACTCACTCCGTCGAAAATGCAACTCGCACAAAAGTGCAGGAAGCGATTGAAGCAGGACTCGTTCTCGTGAACGGCAAACCCACCAAAGCAAGCTACAGAGTATCTCCCAACGATGTAATTAACATAACAATACCTCAGCCGAAACGACAGGAAGTAGTTGCCGAGAACATTCCAATCAATATTATTTATGAAGACGAATTTTTAATTGTGGTAAATAAACCCGCTGGAATGGTAACACATCCTGCATACGGCAATTACACGGGCACGCTCGTCAATGCATTGCTTTATCATTGTAACGGAAAGCTTTCTTCGGCAAACAATATCACGCGAGCGGGAATTGTGCACCGGCTTGACAAAGACACATCTGGATTAATGGTTGTGGCGAAAGACGATTCTACCCACGCTAAATTAGCAAAGCAATTTTCCCAACGTACTGTTGAACGCGAGTATTGGGCGATTGTATGGGGAGTTTTCAAAAAAAATAAAAAGGGAATTATAGAGACGAACCTCGGACGAAGTAAATCAGACAGAAAGAAAATTACAGTTACCGAAGATGGCAAACACGCTATAACCGAGTACGAGGTTGTAGACGAGTTCGATTATCTCTCACTGATACGATTAAAACTTAGAACCGGCAGAACTCATCAAATTCGAGTTCATTTACACCACATCGGACATCCGGTGTTCGGCGACCCGACCTACGGCGGACGAAAAATTGCATACGGAAGTACAGATAAAAAGCGAAAAGAAGAAGTTCACGAGCTTTTAGAGATAATACCGCGTCAAGCCCTCCACGCAAAAACTTTGGGCTTCATTCACCCGCTAACCAATAAGAAGATGAGCCTCAACTCCAAAATCCCGGATGATATGAGAGAGGTGCTGGAGATGTTGAGGGGAGATGATGATATTCCGATTGCTAAGACATAACAGAATGAAAGAAGAGTTTAAAATGAGATTCGTTGCCGACACAATGCTCGAAAAATTAGCCCGGTGGTTACGCATTTTGGGTTATGATGTGGTATTCGATTCCTCGAAAAGCTTGAAAGAGCTTATAGAAATTAGCAACGGGGAGGAAAGAGTGTTTCTTACACGAAGAAAAAAATTTCCGGAAGGAGTCGCCGCAGAAACTCTCTACGATTTATGCAGCGAAAATTTTAATGAACAGATAACTCGAGTTATTAAGCAATTCGACTTAGATGTAAAATCCAAATTATTTACAAGATGTATAGATTGTAACGTCGAAGTTGTAAAGGTTATCGACAAGGAAACGATTAAAGGTAAAGTCCCGCGGATGTCGTGGGAAGGTTTCAACGATTTTTACGAGTGCCCGAATTGTAAGAAAGTGTTTTGGAAAGGAGCGCATATAAAGAACACTGTTAATAAACTAAATGAAATCATGGATAGTATGTAGTATAGACCTCTGAAATAATGTTTTCTGGCGACCGTCATTCCGTCCCGATTTTTGTCGGGATCGGAATCTGTACGAGTTTAGACCCTGAAATCCCGCTGTTCGGTTCCGCTTCTGAGAATCCCGCTATTGAGGTGGAATCCAGAAAGCGGGAGATCCCGTAAAGCGGGACAAGTTCAGGGTGACTCTGATGAGGATTTTTCGGAAGCTTCTAGTATTTAGTAGGTAGTAATCATGTGCAAATTGAAATCGCCCTAAAGCTTTGTTATATTACGGAGGAACTATTTACTATTAACTAAACAGAAACATTACTATGGAACTAAAAATAATCAAAATCGACAAACCGGCTGATATGAACTTCATCCTCGGCCAGTCGCATTTCATCAAAACAGTCGAAGATATTTATGAAGCTGTCGTATCGACTAACGCGAACATTAAATTCGGACTTGCGTTTTGCGAATCATCTGGTCCTGCTTTGGTTCGCTTCGTCGGCAACGACTCGAACCTAATTGACCTTGCGAAGAAGAATGCTATGAACATTGCGGCAGGACATATCTTTATCTTGTTCATGGAGAACGGTTTTCCAATAAACATTCTTAATACGATTAAGATGGTGCCAGAGGTTTGCCATATCTATTGTGCAACTGCCAATCCAGTCGAGGTGATTATCGCTGAGACAGAACAAGGCAGGGGCATACTTGGTGTTGTTGATGGCATCAAGACCAAAGGTATCGAGACTGATGATGATATAAAGTTTAGAAAAGATTTTCTGAGGAAAATAGGATATAAACTCTAAATCAAAAATCAAAATGAAAAATTAAAAAAGGAAAATGTGAGACGTAAGCCGATAGAAGGAAGATGATGAATGTCGAATTACAAATGACTAATGAGTCTGTTGCACAACTCAGTATTTGTCACCCCGAACTTGA
>JAHJRJ010000251.1 GCA_018830765.1 Bacteroidota bacterium
ACAAAATTCATATATTTCATGAGCGATTTTTTAGACGACCAGTTTGCTCCACAAGTTGTTGTGCACGGTTCTTTTGTCGATGTGTACGGCATTGGTGTTCTCTTGGTCGGAAGGTCGGGAATCGGTAAGAGTGAGATTGCCTTGGATTTAGTAGAAAGAGGGCACCGGCTTGTTGCGGACGACGTCGTTATGATAACACAAAAGGGCGAAGGTATCTTGATGGGTGCAGGTTCGGATATCGTAAAACATTTTATGGAAATTCGCGGTTTGGGACTTATAGACGTTCGTGCGATGTTCGGTATCAGAGCCATACGCTTCCAAAAAAGAGTCGAGGTAGTGATTGAACTTTCCGACTGGGATCCGAACGAAGAATATACACGAACCGGTTTGGACAGCGACACGATCAAAATTTTAGATGTAGAGATGCTGCACGTTAAACTTCCAATCTTTCCCGGAAAGAACGTTACGGTTATATGCGAAGTAATCGCACTAAATTATCTGCTAAAACATTACGGTTATGATGCTGCAAAAGAATTTTCAGAACGATTAGAATTTTTTATTGACGAAAAAACCAAAAATGTGGGCGATCGAGCAATAAATTACTTCGAACACGACTTTGAATAATTTTTTTAATTATTTTGAAAAAAAGCTTGACAAATCAATAAAATTTTGATATAATTAACAAAAATAATTTCAACATATAATAAAAAAAGGCTTTTTCATAGTTTTTGAGGGAATTAATGCTGTTTAAAAAAAGAAAATATTTTTATTTCTCGAAAGACGAACTCAACTATAAGGAGGTTAAGTTTTTTAGCCTCAAAGTCATTTCTACAATTTTCACAAGTGTAGTATTCTTAATCGGACTTGTCCTGTTCGTGAATTTTATCATCTACGATTTCATGAATTTAGGGCATGACCGGATAAATAAGATAGTAGCCGAGAATAAAAACCTGCGGGCACAAATTGTTTCACTCTCAGGTACGATTGGTCAGTTAAAAGATGATTTAGACATGATCAACGCTCAGGGAGAAAAATTCAGATTAATGGTTGATTTACCGAAACTCGAAAAAGATGAGTTAAAAGTAGGTATCGGCGGCAGTGTGTCGAGGTTCGATGCTAAACAAATAATGGCAAATAAAGATAATGCTTTAGCACAAATCAATTTTCTAACAGACCAATTATCCCGCGAAGTTGAACAGCAAAGAGAAAGCTACAATAAGATTTTAGAAAAGTATTCATACAACCAGAAACTTTTCGCAGCCATCCCTGCTTTAAAACCGATGGACGGATATTATTCGTCGAAAGGATTTGGACGTAGGATGCATCCTGTACTCGGAATATTCAAAACCCACGAAGGTTTAGATATAATTAACAATGTTGGTACAAGCGTTTATGCTGCCGGTGATGGGACTATAGAATTTGCAGGCAGGAGCGGCGGTGGATACGGAATTATCGTTGTGATCAATCACGGGTTTGGCTATCAGACTCTGTATGCGCATCTGTCTAAAGTTATTGCGCGTGCCGGTTCAAAAGTAAAACGCGGAGACCTGATCGCAAAAAGCGGCAGAACGGGTTTAGTCAGTGGTCCACATCTACATTACGAAGTAATGTATAAAGGTGTTAAACAGAATCCCATCGATTTTTTCTTTGACGATATTTCACCAAGAGTTTACAGTAAAAGTTTAGCTAACAAATAGAGAGAGAAGAGAGTTATGATTTGGACTATTGAACTTGCTGCGTATCTTGACGACGCGCCTTGGCCCGCAACAAAAGAAGAACTTATTGACTATGCATCCAGAACAGGAGCTCCTATAGAAGTAATAGAGAACCTTCAAGAATTAGAAGACTCCGATGAACCGTATGAGGGTATAGAAGATATCTGGCTGGATTTCCCGACCGACGGCGACTTTTTCTTTGAAGATGAAAACGAATATTAATAGATTTTACACAGCTTTCAAGTATTAACCCATCTAGCGTTTGCAGATGGGTTTTTTTATAAATTATCGATCGGCTGAATGAAATTATTAAATAACAAATATCTCATTTCTTTACTGTTGTGTCTAATCGTTTTATTGTCTGTAAACGGTCAGGAGATATTGTCCGACGGACAAC
>JAHJRJ010000252.1 GCA_018830765.1 Bacteroidota bacterium
ATAATCGTCGGATGGCAATTCTCTTTTGCCTTGTGGTACTTGCTCGGTTTTCTGATACTGATATTTTTATTTGCTGCAATAAGTTTAATCATCTTTAAAGAATCCACAAAAACTCTTCAACTATTGATTATTTCCCTTCTCTTTGGGTTAGGACTTTTTAAGATAACTATTGATGCGAAGTATATTCCCGATAATCAGGTAGGAAGATTTATCGAATCACGTGATTTGGTTTCTATAGAAGGTATTATTACCGATCCGCCGAAGGAGAAGAATAATAACGTGCAGCTTGTAATTGGAGCCGAAAAAGTATTTACGGATAAAAAAGTAATTAAAACATACGGCGGTGTGCTTGTAACTATCGGTAAAGACAAACTCACGGAACGATTTACTGATTCGCTAACGTATGGAACGAGGGTACAGCTATTTGCACAATTAGTTTATCCGGGTACTGCCCGGAATCCTGGCGAATTCGATTTAGGAAATTATCTTAATATTAACGGAATATACGCGAGAATATTTTTTGAGAATAGGAATGAAATCAAAATCATAAATAAAAGCGGTAATCCGTTTTTATCTGCTGTAGTATTTCCTTTGCGTAGTTCAATCGGTGAGAAGTTAGATGAATTTATAGGCGGGGAAGAGGCAAAATTTTTAAAAGGGATAATGATTGGTGACCGGAGCGAAATTCCCTACGAGGTGAAAGAAACTTTTGTCAATGCAGGCGTGATGCATATACTCGCAGTATCCGGTTTGCACGTGGGCTTGATTACGCTTATCATTCTTGCATTGCTGATTGCTGTACGAGTACCAGAAAAACCGAGAATATTAATAACTTGTTTTCTTTTAATTTTTTATATTTTTCTTACCGGCCAATCACCTTCTGTTGTACGTGCAACGATTATGGCTGTAATTATGTTAAGCTCTATAATGTTTGAAAGAAAGATAGACGTATATAATTCGCTTGCGATTGCTGCTTTAATAATCTTATTCTTCGACTCTAAACAACTCTTTCATCCCGGTTTTCAGCTTTCATTTGCCGCAGTAATATCTATCGTATCTCTTTATCCGAAAATTTCATCCGTCCAAAATATTTTACCGCAAAAAATTAAAGCCAGCTCAGCGATTAAATTCATTATCGGACTTTTCAGTGTTTCAACTGCTGCGGCTATCGGTACTTTGCCGTTTACGTCGTTCTATTTCGGAAAAATATCTGTAATCGGACTTGCGGCAAATTTATTAATCGTTCCGTTAACGGGATTAGTGCTCGCCTCCGGGATTGTTACGGTGGCTTCGGCTTATATATGGCAGCCATTAGGTGAAATATTTTCGGAGGCAACCAAATTCGGTGCCGGTTTTTTGTTAAATTCAGTCTCGTTTTTTGGGAACCGATCTTTTTCATACATAAATTCAAACTTTACAATCTGCTCGGGCGTTGTATTCTACAGCGTTGTGGGATATTTATTTTCCTTGAGAAGAGGGATAATTCTAAAACGTTCATTAATTTTAATCTTGGTCGCTTTGAATATCTGGATTTATTATTTCATCTTTTTCGATATGGGAAATAAGCTGCGCGTAACGTTCATAGACGTAGGTCAGGGTGATGCAATATTTCTGCAATTTCCGGGCGGTAAAAATATGTTGGTTGACGCAGGTTCGAGAACTGTCTACCGTGACGCAGGCGCGCGGTTCATCGTACCGTTTTTTTTAAAGGATGGGATTAAAAAAATTGATTTAATAGTAAACAGTCATCCGCATCACGACCATCTCGGCGGAATACCGTTCATTCTGAGAAATATTCAGGTGGATAGAATTATTGATGCGGGGTCGTTCGAGAAAACAGAAATATTCAACGAGTGTAAACGATTGATAGATTCTCTCCAAATACCAAAGAGGAAGGTGGGAATGGGAGACACGATATTGATATCTGAAAACACACGCGTTTACATTTTACATCCGTTTGGTCAATTCGATTCTACCGGCACGAAAGATTTAAATAACCAATCTATCGTAACAAAAATCACATACGGTAGAACAAGTTTGCTATTAACTGGCGACGCTGAAATAAAGTCGGAGACTGAAATTGTGAGCCGGTATGGAGATTTTTTGCAAGCGGATATTCTTAAAATCGGACATCACGGAAGTAAGACGAGCACGGGTGAATCTTTTTTAGAGAATATTAATCCAGAACAAGCTGTAATTTCTGTCGGTTATTTGAACAAATTCAATCATCCTTCAGGTGAAGTGTTGGAAAGATTAAGAGATCAAGGTATAAATATATATCGAACAGATTTATCAGGCGCCGTCGTTTTTGAATCGGACGGATATGAATGGAAGCAAGTGGAGTGGAGATAGTTTTGAGAAACGGCGAAACGGAGAAACGGTGAATGGGTGAAACGGAGTGATGGAGAGCTGGAGAAAATGTAAGTTTGGAAGTTCAGAAGTTATGAAGCTGTGAAGTTATCAACGAAGAACAAAGAACAAAGCTCACGGCTCACCGCTGTATTCGCTTGAATACCAACCATTTTATTTTTATCTTAACATGGCTTATTAAAAAATCTGAGGATAGCTATGAACAAAGACCTTCAAAATAAAAAGTCGGCTTGGGAAACGGAAGTCCTGAAGCCAGTTTTGCAAAAATCAAAAGAGAGAAAATTGAAATTCGAGACCGACTCTAAAATTGAAATAGAACGCATTTATCTACCGCAAGAATTTGATTACGAAACCCAGCTTGGTTTTCCGGGGGATTATCCGTTTACACGTGGAGTGTATCCGACTATGTATCGAGGTCGATTTTGGACAATGCGCCAGTATGCGGGTTTCGCTACGGCAGAAGAATCCAACAAACGCTACCGTTATTTACTCGACCACGGAACTACGGGGTTGTCGGTTGCATTCGACTTACCTACGCAGATGGGATACGATTCCGACCAACCGATGGCTGAAGGTGAAGTGGGGAAAGTCGGCGTGGCGATTGATTCGTTAGCTGATATGGAGAGATTATTCGAAGGTATCGAACTTCAGAAGGTGTCCACTTCGATGACTATAAACTCGACAGCGTCGATTTTACTTTGTATGTATGTTGCCATCGC
>JAHJRJ010000044.1 GCA_018830765.1 Bacteroidota bacterium
CCGACTGGTGTGTGAATGTAAAATGTCGGCATACCGGTATCCTGACAAATTGGGGCGATGTTCGTCTGTGCCATATCGATGTTGATTGCGATAGTACTGAGAGCAAGCGCCGCTTGCGTGTTTGGCGTTTCGTCATTCATCGCTTTAGCTACTGCGCGACGAACATCGGGTGGCAAATTAGCCGATGTTTCGCTGATTAGGTCGAACATGCTTAGTTTGAATTTTTCCATAAAATCTCCTTCTATTTTGTTATTCTAAACGTAAGATTGACTGAATAAAGTGATAAATTTATAAGAAATTTCGGTGTAAATTCCTAATTCTCTTTGCTACTCCGTGAAAATGTTGGTTTTTAGTATTAGCACAAAAGCGTTCACGCAAAGTGCTGCACTAAAACTGAAACGCGATGCTCACAAAGGTTTAACGCTTTGCGCTCTCGTATATTAATTTTAGGATGAATTTTATTGTTCTTTGAGTTAAATTTGAATTAGAGAAACGGCTTAAGGAATGGGAGAGCGATTCGCGTTCAGATATCCCGATTTATCGGGAATATCGTCGCAGAGAGATAACTCCCCATCCCTGTTGAGCTTCTTAAAATCTGATAAAAGGTAAAAAATCATTATGCAAATACTAAAACAAGTTATCGGTGTTGACGTTTCTAAAGACAGCTTAGCTGCTCGATTTGGAACAGTTGACCCCGTAGAACGGGGTTGATACTAATCAGAAGCAAAATATTTCTGCTGCAGTTAGCTTCAGTAATAATCCTCAAGGATACGAAGCACTACTTGTCCCGATTTTATCGGGACTTGCTTGGGCTAATAAATCCAAGGTGTCTGACGATATACCTCTTTGGTTTGTTATGGAAGCAACTGGTGTTTACCCCGTAAAACGGGGTAAAACGGGGTTTAGAGAAACAACTAAGACAATGGCAAATACAAGAGAATACCATAACCTCAAACAGCTTGCTGTGCAGATTAAAAATCAAATACATGCCAAAGAACATTCTTATAGACCGTTAAATAGTGGCATTAAAAGATTACATCAGCAAATGAAATACATAAGCTAATAGAAAATGATCAAGAGCTGAAAGACCGCATTGACAAAATCGACAGGATTGAAGGTGTCGGATTTATGACTATAGATTTTTAAATATCGAACCCGCCTGACCGTCGGGCAGGTAACGAATGTCGAATATTCAGTGTTCACCCCGATAAAATCGGGGTTCATTATTTATTATTTTTTCTCTATCACCTTTATCACTAAGTCTTTCAATGCCGCTATAAACTTCGGATGCGAGTTCAGCGCCGGCATCATCTCGAATTGTTTCACTCCTAACTCGGTCGCCTTTTGTCGGGTTTGGACGTCGATCTCTTGCAATGTTTCGATATGTTCGGTTACAAAAGAAATCGGCACAACGAGTAAGTGCCGGTTTCCAACCCCTGCCAGTTTGTTGATTGTGTCATTCAAAGAAGGCGTTAACCACTTCATCGGTCCGACTTTACTTTGATAGCAGAGTGTATGTTGCGAATCCCAATTACCTTTTGAGATAACCGCGCTAACAGTTTTTTCGATTTGATCTTTATACGGGTCGCCGGAAGCAATCAAGCTTTCCGGAACACCGTGCGCACTAAAGACCAAATGAATTTCTTTAGACGGGATGTTTTTGAATTTATTGTATGTTAGATTTATTTGACCGACAATGGCTTCGATGTAAAGCGGATGTTGGTGGAAATCTTTGATAACGATTTCATTTGGCGGATTGAACTTTTTCTTCTTACACTGCCGGTGCCATTCGTTTATGCTGGATGCGGTTGTAGGTTTGGAGTATTGCGGGTAGAGTGGCAGGAGAATAAATCTGTCGAAGTTAGAAATCTTTAAATTTTCGACTACAGAATCTATTTTCGGATGCCAGTAACGCATTGCTACAAAAACTTTTGCATCGATATCTTTTCGAAGTTCGGTTTCTAGCGCCTCTGCTTGCTGCCGGGTGAGTTCGAGAATGGGGGACTTACCGCCGATTACGATGTAATGGTGCTGAACTGATCTCGCTCGCATTTGCGAAATCATCCGAGCCAAAGGTTTGCGGAAGAGAAATGCCAACGGGAAATCGAAAATATCGGGGTCGCAGAAAAGATTGTAGAGAAACGGTTCGACCGCATTCAGCGAGTCAGGACCGCCGAGCTGGAAAAGTATTACGGCTGTTTTCTTTCCGTCCATAAATTATTTATGATAAACTACACTTTACGGGAACATCGGGTAATATTCCGTGTCCTAAATTAAAAATGTGTCCGCTTCCGTGTCCGAATTTTTCGAGAATTGATTTTACTTCTTCACGAATATTTTCTTCCGACTCGTAAAGCTTTTTCGGATTCATATTTCCTTGAGGCGCAACTTTATCACCGATTCGTTTTCTTGCCTCACCGATATCAATAGTAGCTTCTAAGCCGACAACGTCGCAACCCGTAGCGGCGATTTAAAGAAGGCTTTGCCATAAGTCCAGACCACCGCGAAATAAGAGATTGAGAGCAAATAGGTTAGTAATTCAACAATAAAATTCATTTCTATAAATTTCCACTGTTAAATTTAACTAAGCTGTGCCAGTCAATTTTTCCGGCTTTGCAGAATTCCGAAGAAAATTCTGCTGTGAACAAATTAATAACCGCAACTTTTTCATCTTCAAAGTATTCATTGTGTTTTCTGCGACATAAATTGCAAGACCTTCTAGAAAGACTCCAAAAAGTTCTTCTTCAGAGGACGATAAGTAGGCATTCAGAATTTCTTCTATCAACTTTTCGGCGGTCCGAATATTTTTTGCTTTGAATAAGTATCGATGTTGTCGTTTACATACTTGTTTAATTTCTCAATGTCTAATTTTTTCATAAAGAAAGATCTCCGGTATTTTGCCGAACTCCTTTTACTCTTTTTTCTGCTAACGAACAGTATTCTTTGGATATATCAATTCCAATATAATTTCGTCCATTTGTCTTTGCGGCAACAGCAGTAGTTCCTGAGCCAAGAAATGGGTCGAGAATGAGGTCATCGGTTTTCGTAAATAACTTGATAAACCATTCTGGTAAACTGACAGGGAAAGCGGCGCTGTGATTTTTATTGTTGGATTCGGTTCCTAAATACAGAACATTATCGGGGTAAGCCATATTTCTACCAATCCAGTTAGATATATCTCTTATCTTGTCAGTTTCACTTAATTTTCTTAAACGTGTCTTTGCCCAATCACCCATAGGTATGTCTTTCACCGTTCACTACGCTTTCTTTAATGTTTAAAATGAAAGTACCACTTGGTTTCAAAACCCTTTTCAGCTCAGCAGAAAAAGGTAAGAACCACTGAACATATTTATCAGGGTGGATTCCACCGTAAGTATTTTTTCTTCGATCTGCGTAAGGTGGAGACGTTACAATAAGGTCGATAACATCATTTGGAAAAGTTCGAAGGATTTCTAAAGCGTCCCCGCAAATAATCGAATTTAAAGCAAGTATTGTGAAATTTTTTTCTTTTAATTTTATATCTAATATTTTTTTGCTCATCCGAAATGAATCTGAATTTAACTCTATAATTTCTTTTTTAATTTTTCCTTTTGAATTGATAGAAATATACTCAAGTTTGGTTGCAAATACAATAATCGTTTCTTATATTTGAAAGCAATTTAAACAGCTAATTCGATAACTAATATAAGAAGAATAATATGGAACAGGTATTAAAGTTTTTAGAGGAAAATAAACAAAACTATCTTAATGAATTAAAAGAGTTCATTGCAATTCCGAGTATAAGCACAGGAGAAGAAAGTAAAAAGGATGTGGCTCGTTGCGCCGACTGGGTTGCGGATCATCTTAAAAATATCGGGATGAATAATGTTCAAATTTTTCCTACCGAGGGTCATCCGGTAGTTTATGCAGATTGGCTTGGCGCGCCCGACAAGCCGACGGTTCTGATTTACGGTCACTACGATGTTCAACCCGTCGACCCGATTGATTTATGGGAATCGCCGCCGTTTGAAGCGACTGTTCGCGGGGAAAACCTTTATGCTCGAGGCGCTGCCGATGATAAAGGACAAGTTTTTATCCACTTCAAAGCTATCGAAGCTTATATGAAAAATACCGGCAGCTTGCCGATGAATGTTAAACTGATGATAGAAGGTGAAGAAGAAGTTGGAAGCAAACATCTCCCACAATTTTTAAAAGATCATAAAGATTTATTAAAAGCAGATTTAATTGTTGTTTCCGATTCTTCGATGTTTGCTAAAGGCGTTCCTTCGATTTGTTACGGACTTCGTGGTCTTAGTTGTATGCAGATAGATTTGGTTGGGCCGAAAGGCGATATACACTCTGGTTCGTTCGGCGGATCGGTGCACAATCCGATTCAAGCTCTGACAGAAATAATTGCATCGTTGCACGATAAAAATTGCAGCATAACAATTCCTGGATTTTATAATGATGTTAGAAAGCTAACTAAAGAAGAGAGAGCGGCATTTAAAAAATTACCTTGGAATGATAAGAAGTATGCAAAAGAATTGGGCGTGAAAGAATTGTACGGCGAGAAAGGATTTACAACTCTCGAGAGATTGTGGGCAAGACCCACACTCGAGTGCAACGGAATCTGGGGCGGTTTTACCGGTGAGGGAGCAAAGACTGTTCTACCGTCGAAAGCATCGGCAAAAATTTCGATGCGGTTAGTTCCCGATCAGAAATTGGCGAAGGTTGCTAAGTTGTTCGAGAAGCACATCAAGAAAATTGCACCGAAGACAGTTCAGGTTACAGTTCATAACTTACACGGTGGCGAAGCTGCAATAACTCCGATTGATAGTCCGGGTGTAAAAGCGGCAGTTGCAGCACTCGAAAAAGGTTTTAACAAAAAACCTCTTTATCAAAGAGAAGGCGGTTCTATACCGATTGTAGTTGAGTTTAAACAGATACTCGGACTCGATACAGTGCTTCTCGGTTTTGGTTTGCCGGATGAGAACGCGCACGCGCCGAACGAGTTTATCAATCTCGACAATTTTTTCGGCGGGATGAGAACAGTAGCACATTTGTTTAACGAACTGCCGAATTATTTGAAGAAGAAATA
>JAHJRJ010000253.1 GCA_018830765.1 Bacteroidota bacterium
GATTTTATCGGGGTTGACCAATAAGTTGGTCTTCTCGTTACATCCCGCCTTCCGTCAACTGACGGACGGCGGGACACTCGCCTGCCCGCCAACCATTGGCTTTATGTTAGCAGGCGGGAAAACCGGCTCACCCCGTAAAACCCCGTAAAACGGGGTAAAACGGGGCTCAGATTTGAAGGTTCTCGAGTAGCGGCGTCCCGATCCCGAAAGCATTCGGGATCGACGCGTAACGAGAGAACTTTTTAGACAGCCTCACAAAGAGGGTTGAGTTCACCCCGTATAACGGGGTTCAATTCCTGTCAGAGCAATCGATCCAGATAATAGCAAATATCTATGTTTGCGTAACATCAGTCAATAAGGTATTTATCCATTGATCAACTCACGTTGGTTGTAAAATATTTTTTCTTGAACCAGAGTGCAACATTGACGAGCATTATTAATACGGGGACTTCAACCAGTGGTCCGATAACAGTTGCAAACGCTATCTGGGAGTTAATTCCGAACACTGCTACTGCAACTGCAATAGCTAATTCAAAATCATTGCTGCCAGCTGTAAATGCTGCGGTGGTGGATTTTTCATATCCCACACCCATTTTCTTTGCAATAAAAAACGTAATGAAGAACATTCCAGCAAAGTAAAATATGTATGGAATTGCAACTCTTACAACATCTAGCGGAAGCTCTACTATTTTTTCACCTTTGAAAGAGAACATTACAAAAATTGTAAATAGGAGCGCAATGGGGGTTAAAATGGAAATCCTTGGTACAAATTTTTTATGATACCATTCTTTTGTTTTAAATCTCAATGCTGTAACTCTTGTTAAAATTCCGGCAGCGAACGGAATGCCAAGATAAATCAAAACAGTAACGGCAATCTCTCCGATAGAAATTTCAACCAGCGCACCGCTAAATCCAAACAATGGAGGTAGTATTGTTATAAAAATGTAAGCATAAACGGAATACAGAAATACCTGGAAAATTGCATTGAATGCAACAAGTCCGGCTGCCAATTCGGAATCACCTTTTGCAAGATCATTCCACACCAAAACCATTGCAATGCAGCGGGCTAATCCAACAAGAATTACTCCAATCATCATCTCGGGTTTATCTGGAAGAAATATGATAGCAAGAATAAACATTACAAGCGGACCAACAATCCAGTTTTGTATAAGTGAAAGAGCAAGTAATCTTAGATTCTTAAACACAATTGGAAGTTCTTCGTATTTCACTTTTGCAAGCGGAGGATACATCATTAAGATTAATCCGATTGCTATTGGAATATTAGTAGTGCCAGAACTTAAAGAATCCCAAAAACCGGCAATGCCGGGGAATAATGAACCGGCAGCAACACCCAAAAACATCGTGATAAAAATCCACAGAGTTAAATAACGATCGAAGAAAGATAATTTTTTTGCAACGGT
The DNA here is from genome assembly GCA_018830765.1 of Bacteroidota bacterium. Taxonomy (GTDB): domain Bacteria; phylum Bacteroidota; class Ignavibacteria; order UBA10030; family BY39; genus JAHJRJ01. The sequence goes on from JAHJRJ010000253.1 coordinate 1,422, forward strand.
ACTCATAATTAACCCTTCTTATTCTTTTGAGATTTCAACACAAGCGGTACGTTTTTGGGATAGATAACACAATAGGTCGTACAGCTCCCTTGCTTAAATGCAGACTTGAGCATTGCAACATCTTCTTGCAGTTTTGGGTTCAGATTAAAAATATCTTTAAGTTCTTTCAACAACCTTTGATGTGAGGAATCTTTTGCTTTTATGAACGAGTATATAACCCACATCCCCTCACGACGATCTTTTACCAAACCTGCGTGTTTGAGATACAAAAGGTGCCGCGAAACCTTTGGTTGAGAAAACTTCAGAATCTTTTGCATGTCGCATACACACAACTCACCTGCATTCACGAGCAGATTTAAAATTCTCAATCTCGATTCATCGGATAATGCTTTGAATAATTCAACAAGTTCAGTCATAATTTTTTCATCTTTCAGGTTGAAATAATTTGTTTTATTTCTTCCACACTTGGAACTTTGCCTGAAACTTTTACTTCGCCGTTGACCACAAGCGCTGGTGTCATCATCACACCGTATGATATGATTTCCTTTATATCGGTTACCTTCTCTAACTCATATTGTAGATTGAGAGATTTTGCAGCCTGCTCGGTCAGTTCTGTCAATTTTTTACATTTTGGGCAACCAGGTCCAAGAATTTGTATTTTTTTCATAATTTGTTCTCCAATAAATAGACACCCATAGATGTACTACAGCAGATCATGCCTGTAAGTAAACCCCGTTATACGGGGTAAACCTGTTAGTCGTACTAAACAGATTGATTGTTTATTTCATTTCTAACAATAACTTCTTTAACTCCTCGATAGTTGGGACCTTACCAGATATCACAATCTTACCGTCGATAATCACAGCTGGTGTAATTTTCACACCAAGTTTTGCAAATTCCTTCACATCATAAACGTGAGAAATATCGGCTGCGAGGTCAAGTTCGGCACACGCATTGAACACATTCCTCTCTGTTGTCTGACATCTTTGACAGCCAGGTCCTGCAATTTGTATTTTCATATTTTTATCTCCTTATTTTTTAAAAAATGAAATTTCCCCAAAACCAACCTACTAATGTTCCAAGCACAACTATAGTTGGAACATAAACGAGGGCTTTTTTAATACCAAAGACTTTTGCAATTGCTAACCAGTTTGGTAAACTTAAACCGGGTCCAGTTAAAAGAAGTGCAAGGGCTGGACCTTTTCCCATTCCTAATTTCATCAAAGTATCCACGAACGGTGCTTCTGTCATTGTAGCAAAGTAAGTTACTGCGCCAATCATAGTTGCCAGGAATGAAGCGCCAATAGTATTTCCGCCAAGCCAGTTTCTTATCCATTCTTCGGGTAATATTTTTCCGATTACTCCAACAATAAATACACCTAATAAAAGTAAAGGGAAAATGATTCTCACAAACCACCATGTTTCCATTAACCATGATTTTATTTTAGCTATTGGTAAAATCTTATAAGCATAAATACCAGTGATTAATGTCGTAACAAGCCAAACAAGAATTTTATAAAAATATGGGCCGCTCGCTACTAAATAATTTGGCAGGAGAAGATTTAAAACAATAAGTAATATTAGAAATAAATCTTTCTTATTGATTATACTTCTTTTTTCTTTTGTTTGAGGAGCCGCAAAGACTTCGGTTTGTTTTTCTTTTCCAAAAACAATTGTCATAACGCTGCCGACAGCAAAAGCCATCAGCAAAGCGGAAATAACTCTGGCTAGAACCATTTCGCCGCCGATAATATTTCCGGTATATATCAAAGCTAAAATATTAGCTGCTGGCGCGACCCATAGTATTATAAATGCTACCCCGATTCCCGCACCTGAATAATACAGACCGCTTGCAACCGGAATAACTGTACAAGAGCATACAGCTACGAAAAAACTTGAGATACTTGCTAAAGAGAAGGATTTAATTTTGTTAGCTTTTTCACCAAGATAGTTTAATATTACTTCACGGTCTATAAAAGTTACCATTGCGCCGGCTAGTAAAAATGCGGGTACTAAACAAGTCAGGACATGGGTAGCTACATAATCTCTTAGTGCAATTAAACCTGCCAATAAAATATCTATTATCATTCTTTCCTTTCTGAAATTATTTATAGCGGATTTTATATCTATCTAATTTACAGGTAAGCGATATATCTTTAACAACGATATCATAATACTTGACCATAGATTTCAATTCTTTTTTCCAATCCACGAACTAATCCTATTATAACGTTATATGCATAAGCGAATATACTATTTGATCTTATAAATTACAAATAGTTCAAAGTCGAAAAGGGAGGAAGTAAGGAAAAGGTTTAAAAAATAGAAGAGGATGAGTGGGTGCTGAGGGATTCGAACCTTCGACCTTTGCCTTGTAAGGGCAACGCTCTGAACCTGCTGAGCTAAGCACCCATTTTTTTATTTAACCCAGAAAATTCATTAGGAGCGATTAGTTTCTATTAAACTTATTAAGAATAATAAGTTATAAGTTTTTGATAGAGTAAGATTTTCTTACTTAAGATGAACCCCGTTCTACGGGGTGAACCAGTTAAAATCGCTTGA
>JAHJRJ010000045.1 GCA_018830765.1 Bacteroidota bacterium
TGTCGCGGCAATAATTTAAAGAATATCAATTTTAAAATTCTTCTCGGTAAATTTATTTGCATTACAGGCGTAAGCGGGTCGGGTAAATCAACTTTGGTTTCGGAAACGTTGTTCAGAATTTTATCGAAAAAGTTTTACAGGTCGAAAGAAATTCCACTTCATTATAAATCTATTGAAGGTTTAGAGAACATAGATAAAGTAATTGATATAGACCAACTGCCTATCGGTAGGACGCCGCGTTCGAATCCCGCTACTTACACCGGCTTGTTCACTCTGATTCGCGATTTGTACACGCAGCTTCCCGAAGCAAAAATCCGCGGTTATAAAGCGGGCAGGTTCAGCTTTAATGTAAAAGGTGGAAGATGCGAAGAATGCGAAGGTGACGGCGTCCGTAAAATTGAAATGAACTTTCTGCCCAATGTTTATGTAGAGTGTGAAACGTGTAAAGGTAAACGCTACAACAATGAGACACTCGAAGTGCTTTTCAAAGGAAAATCAATTGCCGATGTTTTGAATATGACTGTTGAAGAGGCACTGAACTTTTTTAGTGAGATTCCTAAAATCGTTCGTAAGCTGCAAACATTGCACGACGTTGGGCTTGGCTATATCCGACTCGGTCAGCAAGCTACAACTCTTTCGGGCGGTGAAGCTCAACGCGTGAAGCTTTCGACGGAGCTTTCAAAAATCGGGACGGGGAAAACTCTTTATATACTCGATGAGCCGACCACAGGATTGCATTTTGAGGATATTAGAATGCTTCTTGCGGTTTTAAACAAGTTGGTGGACAAAGGCAACACCGTTTTGATTATCGAGCATAATATGGATGTGATTAAAACAGCGGATTGGATAATTGACCTAGGTCCCGGCGGCGGAGATGAGGGCGGTGAGATTGTGGCAGAAGGAACGCCGGAAGATGTTATTAAAGTGAAAAAAAGTTATACAGGAAAGTATTTAAAAAAAGAATTGAAAGATTAATCAGGTTTACAGCTTAATCGATTTCCAATCTCGGAGGGTTCAGTAACTCGAAAGCATTATCAATCTCAGCGTGCGTTCCCAACATTACAATAACATCACCCGATTGAAATTTAAAATTGGCGCGGGGATTTGTAAACGGCTGGTTTTCTCGTACTATTGCGATGATTGATGCACCGGTGCGGTTCCTTAAGTCTAATTCTGATAGCGACTTACCGCAGGCGGGCGATTCATTTAAGACTAAATAAGTATCAGTCGTTCCCGCCGCAAGTATCGCAGCGAGCTGGTCCATAGTAGCATCTGGTAATTGAAGTCCGCGAAACATCCCGTATCCTTCACGACGAATCAAGCCCACTTGTGCTGCTATGATATTCCTCGGCAAATGATAATGGCGAAGAACGCGCGTAAAAATTTCTATCGATGTTTCATATTCTTCAGGTATCACTTGGTCGGCGCCGAGTTTATACAAATCTTCAATCTCCGAGACAGACCGCGTTCTAACAATTATGTGAATATCCGGATTTAGAGATTTTGCGTTTCTCAAAATTCTTCGAGTCGAGTCAGGGTCTGAAATTGCTACTACCATCACTCTCGAATTCTCAATACCCAAATGTGTAAGAATGTCCTGCCGGGTTGCATCACCATAAACAATATTCTCCCCCAGGTTCTTTGCAGCTTTCACAACTTCTCCGTTTAAATCTGCTATGATGTATGGTATTCCCGTTTCTTTGAGTACGGTTACGAGATTTTTTCCGTTCAATCCGTAACCGATTATTATGACGTGACTTATTAATCTAACATTTTTTGTCTCTAAACCGATCTCTTTGTTAACTAATTTATTCATTGCATTCGAAGCTAAGCGAGCCGGTAAAAAACGCTGAAGGATTTCTGCCGCATCTGAGGAATATTTTACGAGCAGCGGAGTCAACATCATAGTAACTATTGAAGCGGCTAAGAACATCTGATATGTGAAATCGTTCATTATTCCCGCCGACCGTCCGGCAAGTGCAAGAATGAAGGAAAACTCTCCAATCTGAACCATAGAAAATCCGACAATGATCGCTGTCCTTGTCGGAAAAGAAAGATAAAGCACCACAAACGCAATCACTATGAATTTTAACACGATAACACTGGCTGCAGCTCCGACTACATACAATATCGAACTCAATACAAATTCCAAATTCAACAGCATACCTATTGAGATGAAGAATAGACTGCTGAGCGCATCTCGGAAAGGAAGAGCCGCGCCGACTATCTCGTGGGAGTATTCGGACTCCGATAAAATCAAGCCTGCGACAAAAGCACCAAGCGCAAGCGATAATCCGGCATACGATGTTGCAAGAGCAGTTCCGAGACTTATGAAAACAACGCCGATGACAAACATTTCACGACTTCTTATTTTTATAAGAAGTTCAATAAATTTTGGCATCACGTAACGTGCGGCGATAAAAATTATTCCAACAGTGATGAATGCGATTATCAAACGAATTATAACTTCGTAAAATGTCGTGCCCTTGCTTGCCGAAAGTACAGGCACCAGAAGCATCATCGGGACGATGCACAAGTCTTGAAAAAGAAGAATTCCTAACGAAATTTTACCTTGCGCAGTATCGGTCTCATTCCTATCTGAAAGCAGTTTCATAACTATCGCTGTGCTGCTTAAAGACACAAGGAATCCCATAAAAATAGCTTCCCTGATTGGGAGTCCGAACATCGCAACGGCTGCTGTAACTATAATTATGGTAACGGTTACCTGCAATCCTCCACCGATTAAGACGATGGATTTAATTCTTTTAAGCCGCGCTAGTGAAAATTCGAGTCCGATTGTGAACAACAGAAGCACAACGCCAATCTCAGCTAAAATTTGAACAACCTCGATACGCTGAATAAGTTTGATTCCGTGCGGACCGATAACTAAACCGGCTAAAAGAAAACCGACAAGTGGAGGAATATTGATTCGTTTGAATACAGGAATAACAAGAAGTATTGCAGCAAGTATTAAGATGAGTTCAGCCAGTATGTCGAATTCAGGCATAGGTTTATTTTTGAGAATTGTGCAGTTAAAAATTAGGAAAATTGTTTGTAAGATGCAAGGAAAAGTTATGGAGTAATGGAGCTGTGGAGTGATGGAATGTTTGATGTTCGTCCGCCGTAGGCGGATTCGATTTCAGATATCCGTGCCTACACAAACGTAAGCCAACCATACGGGTCGTTACCGTTGCGCACGACGTCGTAAAACTTCTCTTGAACTAGCCGTGTAATCTTTCCCGGCTTCCCCGAATCTACTTTTTGATGATTTATGTAGCAGACAGGTGTAATTTCGGCTGCGGTTTCGGTCATAAACACTTCGTTAGCAATCATTAAGAATTCTCGCGGTATGGTTGTTTCAATTACATTTATATCTTCATCTTTTCCATTCTTTACTAAGAAAATATTTTCGCCGCTTCCCTCACTTACGTTACCATAAGCATCCAAAGCGATACCTTCTGCGAAACCGTTCTCCAGAGCTTCTATCTTTATCAATTGCGAGCTTAGATAGTTACCACAAGCTTTCGACATTGTAGGTATTGTATTTGGCGCAAGTCGTTGCCAAGAAGAAATACACGCTTTTAATGCCCTCGTTTATCGAATCGTCACCTAAGTAAGCGCTCCACTCCCATACGGCTATGGCAACTTCGACAGGATTTTTCAGGGGGTTTTCCGTCCCGCTCTTTGAGCGGGACGTGAATCCTCGTTCCGTTCATTTGATGAACGGAACGGGACAAATCTCGCCGTAACCTCGATAA
>JAHJRJ010000254.1 GCA_018830765.1 Bacteroidota bacterium
AGTAGAGCGCCACTTCTTGACTCCAGAAGAGTTAATGGCTATGTCCAGTTGTCCAGGAACTGAGTTCGCACCTGCACCTGATGAAAAAGATGTTGAAGCTGTTCAAGGTAAAGTAGTCAGCATTAAGTTTACGGCAATCAAACCTTAGAGTGCTATGCTTGTGGCGATTGGAGAATATTCCTATACGAAGTAACCTTTTGGACCAAGAAAGAAAAAATGAAAGGAGGTGAAAAATCATGGCCGAACGTCTTTGCAAACTCACGGGCAAAAAGCTAAACTTTCCTGAGGGTTGTAAAAATTGCAAGTATTTAAAACCTCGGGGAAAGATAAGCTGTTGCACTTATAAGGGACTCACCAAGAAGAGTCGTTGTAAGTAATAGTAGGTAAAAGAAGCGCGCTCGCAACTTCACTTGACAGCGGCTAAAAGGCTACGAGCTATTACCCTTCGCCAAAATTCCCCTTCGGGAAACTTCTTTTACGCTGGAAACGTTGTGCGCAATTAGGTTCTTTGAAGCAAAAATGAGGAAGATATGATGATGAATAAAGAATGTTGTAAATCTAGCGAAGAAAAAAGAGCGGAAAACTGCATGGTTTGCGGTGCGTCCTTGGAATACTTAGAAGCTGCGGTCAGTGTTGTTTGTAACTTCTGTGGTAAGGAAGAGACGGGGTATGTCCGCTGTCCTAAGGGACATTATGTCTGCGACGAATGTCATGGAAAAGGAGCATTTGAGCTTGTTAAAGATGTCGCCCTCACTACGAAGGAGAAGGACCCATTGGCAGTAGCCGAGATACTGATGGCACATCCCAAGATACCATTTTTGGGTTGTGAGCATGGGCTTATTGCCACTGCATCACTATTAGCTGCACTAAAGAATGAGGGGTCTTTGGGAGTATCTGACGAGCAAATTATTGAAGCCATGAAGCGAACACAAAAACAATCCATGCCTCCATACTGCGCCCTTACTGGCGTCTGTGGTGTGCCTATAGGGATTGGTGCGGCTTTCAGTATCATTCTGGGGGCAGCATGTCCCAAGGATAGGGAATCTGCTATTACCATGCACATTGTGGCACGGACAATTGATACTATAGCCAATGATGTTGGCCCAGTGTGTTGTAAGAGTTTTGTCCGAACTGCGCTCGGTGTAAGCTACAATGCAGCCAAAGAGTACTTTAATGTTCATTTGCCAATACATAGAGAGAAGATTTCGTGCTTCCATTCTAACAAAAATCATCGTAATTGTAGAAAAGAGAAGTGTCTCTATTTCCCTAAAACTGTATAGTGGCATTTATTAGGTGGGCAAAAGGACTCAACAGCGTATAACACGGGCTATGCGGCTCACTGCGTTCGCCCAAATCGGCTAACGATGACTTCGTATAGCCCGATACCGTTAACTGCCATTGTGAAAGGAGTAAGATATGAGACAGACTTTATTGGACAATCGTCTCCCTGAAATCAAAGCGTTCATTGAGAAACAAAACACTTTATCATTGCAGGCTCAAGGGATTGTACAAATTAAGAAGAAAGGAGCTCTTGGGAACATTGGAATCGGAGTGGCGCTAATAATCATAGGGATTCTCGCATCAATATATGGGATTGCGGACGTGTTCGGTGGCAAGCATCTCTTTAATTGTTTCAACCTTTTCAACATCATTAACGATTATGGCAAATTCAGAAATTTTACCGGTTATTCCCAAAAATTCTTGAGCAATTCCTATGTCGATGTATGCAGTCACTCTATCGAATTCCGAAAACGATGTCTCGTAAAGTCCTGCAACTCTGAAAACATCCGCCGCCACATTTCCCGAAATGTTTGTAGCCATCAAAACTATTTTATCACCGATTCCCACATCCAATTTCTCCGAAAGCTTTTTCCCTATTACAATATCGCGCTTTTTATCCGTTAAATACTCGCCTTCCACCATTAACTTTTTGATGATGGTAATATTTTCTTCTTCCTTCGGGTCAATACCTACTATCGAAATTCCCGATGAATTGGAAGCGCTGCTTATCAG
>JAHJRJ010000255.1 GCA_018830765.1 Bacteroidota bacterium
GTTCAAAACTCAGGCATTATTTTTTTAGATGAGATTGATAAAATTGCCGGGTCGCGCGGACAGAGTGTCGGACCAGACGTCTCGCGTGAAGGTGTCCAGCGTGATCTGTTACCGATCGTCGAGGGGTCGAATGTGATGACAAAGTACGGGATGGTAAAGACCGACCATGTTTTATTCATAGCGTCCGGGGCGTTTCACATTTCAAAACCTTCCGATTTAATTCCCGAATTGCAGGGACGTTTCCCCATTCGGGTTGAGTTGAATAGTTTGACGGAAGACGATTTTGTGAAAATCCTCACGTTGCCACAAAATGCATTAATCAAACAATACATCGCAATGCTTGAAACCGAGGGCGTTAATCTTACGTTCTCCGATGATGCAATACGAGAGGTTGCTAAGATCGCACGTGAAGTAAACGAACAGGTCGAGAACATCGGTGCGCGTCGGCTGCATACGATCATGACTACATTATTGGAAGAACTGCTCTACGACGCACCCGATAATTTGAAGCTAAAGAAAATAATCGTAACGAAAGAAATGGTGCAGGATAAGCTTATCAAAATCGTTAAGAATAGAGATTTAAGTAGGTATATTTTGTAAGTAGAGAAGTATGTTAGTATGTTAGTACGGTTCCTAACAACCAATTACAAATAATGAATATCCAACGCCGAATAATGAATGATGAAGTGGTTAGGCTCAATCATACAAATGACGAATGACAATTGACCAATAACAAATAATGAATGTCGAACACCGAATAATGAATGATGATGTAGTTAAGCTCAATCATACAAATGACTAATAACCAATTTATGGAGGAGTAATGGAACCAACAACGCGCAGCTTACCGCTGAATGCCTACAAAGAATTAAAACCGGGTGAGAAATATATTCCTGTCGTTCCGGCAGAGACTATAATTCCAGAAGTTACACCATGGTCGTTGACATGGGGATTGATTATGGCTGCGGTATTTTCTGCTGCCGCCGCTTACTTAGGGCTAAAAATAGGTCAAGTTTTTGAAGCAGCTATTCCAATCGCAATCATAGCAGTCGGTTTAGCGGCAATCACGAAACGTAAGAATGCTTTATCTGAGAACGTTATAATTCAATCTATCGGCGCAGCGTCGGGCGTTGTTGTTGCGGGTGCTATTTTCACAATCCCCGCACTATACATCCTTCACGGCGAAGGGTCAATAGACGTTATACCTAATTTTTGGCAGATATTCTTCGCGTCTCTCTTCGGTGGATTTTTGGGAATCCTTTTCTTAATTCCATTCAGAAAATATTTCGTTCAGGAAATGCACGGTCAGTTTCCATTCCCTGAAGCTACTGCAACTACGGAAGTTTTAGTCGCGGGCGAAAAAGGCGGACAGCAGGCGAAGGTTCTTGTTTCGGCTGCACTCATCGGCGGCTTGTACGATTTCCTGATTCAAACGTTCGGAGCGTGGAAGGAAGTATTTAATTCTAAAATATTGCCTGTCTTTGATAAGTTATCCGATATCTATAAGATAGAAACTAAATTAAACGTCGGCGCGGCTGTGTTAGGGCTTGGCTATATTGTCGGTTTAAAATATGCATCAATAATCGCGGCGGGTTCCTTCCTGTCGTGGTTCTTGCTTATCCCAGTTTTCTCCTATGTAGGCAGCGACTTAACGGTAACGCTCGGTTCAACAGCTACTAAATTAATCGGTCAGATGTCAGCCGATGAAATATTCCGGGCATACGTCCGTCATATCGGTATCGGCGGTATCGCAATGGCGGGTATGATTGGAATTTTCAAATCCCGAAAAATTATCGGCGGTGCGTTCAAGCTCGCATTCGAGGAAATTTTCAGGAAGAAACACATCGGCGAACGAACGGTCGTTAGAACAGATAAAGAACTTTCAATGGGACTTGTTGTCGGTTTGATTGCTGTACTTGCATTCTTCATATTTATTTTCTTCGCCGTCGCTGTCGTCGATACTGTTTGGTTTGCAGTAACCGCACTGTTAATAGTTTTGATAGTTGCATTCTTATTCACAACTGTTTCTGCACGTGCCATTGCAATCGTCGGCACAAACCCGGTTTCAGGGATGACGTTAATGACTTTAATCCTCTCTTCGTTCATATTAGTTTCAATCGGGTTAAAGGGGAGTGCCGGAATGGTCTCAGCTCTCATCATCGGAGGTGTTGTTTGCACTGCTCTTTCGATGGCTGGTGGATTTATAACCGACTTAAAAATCGGTTATTGGCTGGGCACAACTCCGATTAAACAGCAGTCGTACAAATTTCTCGGAACGATAGTAGCCGCAGCTACGGTCGGCTTGGTAATTATGCTTTTAAATGAAACCTACGGCTTTGTCGGTGAAGGCGCACTCGTCGCACCGCAAGCAAACGCGATGGCTGCCGTAATCAAGCCGTTGATGTCTGAAATGCCCGCACCTTGGGCGCTATACATCGCCGGCGCTTTGATTGCTTTAACGTTGCAGATGATTAACGTGCCGCCCCTTGCTTTTGCGCTCGGAATGTATATACCGTTGGAATTGAATACGCCAATTTTATTGGGTGGATTGATTGCACATATAGTTTCTACAAGGACAAAAGAAGAAGGGTTAAACAATGCCCGTCGTGAACGCGGAACTTTGATTGCGTCGGGTTTCATTGCTGGCGGCGCAATTATGGGTGTTGTCAGCGCAACGCTGAAGTATTTCAACTTCAATTACGAAAACTTCGGATGGCATTGGAGCGAAACTTTCGGCGGAGAATTACTCGCCGTCGTTATGTTCCTCGCCATTGCAGCTTACTTCATCTGGGATTCGCTGAGAGGGAAGAAAGAAGTTGAGTAGTTGAGATGATGAGAAGTCGAGAGAAAAGCCCTTGCTTAATTGAAAAATAAGCAAGGGCTTTTTTATTATTACTAAGAATATAGCAAAACGCAAAGACACCAAGAACGCAGAGATTTCGCAGAGTTATCTGATGTATTTTGATTCTTTGAGGAATAAAATTATATTTTATCAAAATGAATGCAACGCTTTAAAAAAATAACCACGTAA
>JAHJRJ010000256.1 GCA_018830765.1 Bacteroidota bacterium
CGAATATCGTCAATGCGAACGAGTTATTGCACGCCGAGATAAATAAGAAAGCAAGTTCAGAAAGAATTACTTCCATCGCTTATAAAGAAATCGGTATGATTAGACCAAAGGAACAACCAATCTGGTTCGAGATTGACGAACATACTCAATACAATAACAACAAGAAGACAAACGACAAATAAGAGTGATCAATAATAAAAAATATTTAGAATGTACTCAAGCTAAATTTATAAGAAGCCGCTTGCGGCGTATATTATTTTTAAAAGCCGCACTCATCTTCGGGCTGCTGATTGTTGTCGCACGTTTAATCCAGATCCAGATAATTAAATCTTCCGACTTTAAAGAATTTGCACGCAAACAATATGAAGCTAAAATTCCGCTTCCAGCGAATAGGGGTAACATTTATGATAGAAACGGAAATATACTTGCTTCTAACACTATGTTTATCGATTTGGCGGTTGACGCTACTGCGATTTCGAAAGAAGACGGTCTCAAGTTGGCTAATCTTCTCTCTAAAGTTTTTAATAAACCGGTTCAAAGTTATCTGAAAATATTAAATTCCGAAAAACAGTTCGAATATCTCGAACGGACCGTTTCTCCTGAATACAGAAAATATTTCGAAGCCGAAAAAATCCACGGTTTTATTATCATCAATCAACCCAAACGGTTGTATCATTATGGAACGGTTGGCGGACAATTACTTGGTGGAACGAATATCGATAACCTTGGTTTGAGCGGAATTGAATTATTTGCCAATCAATATCTGAGAGGTGTGAATGGGTACATGATTTTACAGCGTGACGGTTACGGTCGCGCCCGCGCTTCGATAGATTATCCGAGAGTTGAACCCGAAAACGGCAAAAATCTGTATCTCACTATCGACTTGGCTTATCAGTCAATTGCGGAAGAAGAGTTAAAGCGGGGTTTAGAAAAAGCTAAAGCCGATGCCGGAATATTAGTTATGCTGAAACCAGCAACAGGCGAAGTTTTAGCGATTGCTCAATGTCCGAGTTTCAACCCGAACGATTTTTCGATCGAAGATATTAGTAATCAAAAAATTCGTGCCGTTACTGATATGTTCGAACCGGGGTCGGTTTTCAAACTCGTTACTGCATCGGCGGCTTTAGAGCATCATCTCGTTAAACCGGAACAAAAGTTTAATGCTGAAAACGGAAGATATAATGTAAATATTGGCGGCAGGAAATTCAGATTGATAACTGATACAAAACCGCACGACTTTTTGACTTTCCAGGAGGCGATGGAACAATCGAGCAATATAGTTATGGCAAAAGTTAGCGACTTAGTTGGAGTCGACCGGTTTTACACAAGAGCGCGAGATTTCGGTTTCGGCGTACAAACGATGATAGATTTACCCGGCGAAGTAAAAGGTAAACTCAAAAAACCGAACGAATGGTCGGGCACTACATTGAACACGATCGCTTACGGATATGAAGTCGGCACAACACCCATTCAAATCACTGCTGCCTACGGTGCCGTAGCCAACAAAGGTATTTTGATGAAACCGTACGTAATCAGAAAAATTGCGAACGAGCACGGCGAAATTATACAAGAATCAAAACCTCTTGAAATTAGACGGTCGATTAGTGAAGAGACGGCAAAAAAACTTTCGGAGTTTTTCAAAGGTGTTGTTTTACGTGGGACAGCAAAGACGACTATTATTGATGGTATCTGCATTGCAGGAAAAACGGGAACTTCACGATTGATGATCGACGGTAAATATATGCAGGAAAAATTTCTTGCTTCTTTCGTTGGATATTTTCCTGCCGAAAAACCTCAAGTTGTTTGTTTAGTAATGGTCGATAATCCAAGAGTCGGTGGTTACACGGGGGGAACGGCCGCTGCGCCGATATTCCGCGAAATCGTTAACCGCATAAGGATGACTAAAAGTATCTTCAGCAACGGCAACAATGGCGTTATGGCTGCAAACCACACTACGAATAAAAGTGTAGTCGTCCCCGATGTTGCGAATCTGCAACTTTCAATCGCATTGAAATTATTGGAAAGTCAAAATTTAACCGCTGACCCAATTGGCACCGGTAAGATTGTATTGACTCAAGAACCTTTGCCTGGCGACTCAGTAATGGCAGGTTCAAAGATAAAATTGATTTTCGAGAAGAAGCCGGAAATATCAGAAGGCTACCATCTTATACCGAATGTTGTCGGTCTTCCGCTTCGCAGGGCTATTAACCGCTTAACGAAAGAAGGCTTTGAATCCGTAATTTACGGCAGCGGAACCGTTATCAGCCAATCTCCTGATGCAGGACAGGTCGCATCGCAGAAGACAGTTGTTTCAATAATTTGTAGTGATAATAAATTAGTGGGAAAGATGCAGTGAAAGAAATGATTCTCTCAAGTTTATTAAATAATGTAAAAGTATCGAAAATTTTCCAGACTGTTTACGGAAAGATGGTAACAACTCACGACGTAATAATCAGTAGCATTCAGTATGATTCACGAAAGGTTAAACGCGGCGATATGTTTGTTGCTATTCGTGGGCAAGCGTACGACGGACACAAATTTATTCAAGATGCTATCCACAATGGGGCGAAGGCGGTTGTGTTAGAAAACGACAACGCGCTCCCGGATTCATTCTTCATGCATACGGGTGTTATAAAAATAGTGGTCTCCAATACACGAAAAGCGCTGGCTGAAATTTCTGCAAATTATTTCAATCATCCTTCCAGTCAATTAACTATCGTGGGCGTTACAGGGACGAACGGAAAAACCACTACGACACATATTATCAAATCGATATTAGAAGAGTATGAAAAAAA
>JAHJRJ010000257.1 GCA_018830765.1 Bacteroidota bacterium
ACTCCCCACATGTTCATCAAACCTGTACTGCCGCGAACTCCACTATGTCCTGCACGGTTCGTTTGAGAATAAGTGATATTTATTGTTTCGTAATCTAGAACAGGATATTTGATAAATATTTTTGCGAGAGTTTTTAGTTGTGCAATAATATTAATCCCGGATTTCGGTTTTGGCATAGTATCTTGGGATGCAAATGCAGTTGTATCTGAAAGCTCATCAGGCCGATCGGAATCGTTGCGATTTTTCCTTGGCTTACCCCGGAAACCTCCAATAGGTAGCCTGTCAGATTCAGTTGGTTCAGCTTTAAACGCAAACCAAGGGTCTGTTAATGCTTTCAATCTAAAATTAGAACTGAAGTTCAGATTATTATCAAAACCAGCACTCTTCCCGATGTCGCCTTGTTGAAAATTATTTTGCCAACCGTAATTGACGCTGTAAGATAACGTGAAGTCGAGATATTTGTTTACATCAAGTATATTAGGAATTTTAGGTTTAGAATTTATTTGAAGTCTTTGCCCGTAACGTGCATCTCTGCCAAAATTAATTATTTTATTTGTTGAAAAAATATCCCTTAAAATTTGTTTGATCGGTCTTTGATTACCAGCCGAATCGGTTTCAAGATGCATGAGAATACTTTCGATGCTCAAAGAATAATCGCCCGAAATGTTTGTAAGACCGCCCTCGGTAAGTTTCCAGCCAAAGCTCAGAGAACGGCTTGCACTAAAATTACGGGTAATTGGCCTCAAAGCCGATTGAACTCTTGCAACTTCACGTGTCTGTCCGCGTTGCGCCGAGACACCTGCATTGAAACCTGTTATTGGTATGAAGAAGATTTTATAATTCTTAAAATCATCAAGCAGATAAACACCGTTGAATATTTTCGCGAAAGGAGCAATGTAAAAATCAGCCGGAAGCGAAACCGCATAATTTCCACCTCCACGCCACGCCCAACTAATGCGCTCTGCTATCATTGGATTACGTTCGGTGGACCTGTTATAACTGAACGACCAACCCAACTTGTTTATCGTTTCTCGAATATACCAGGCATCCGATGGCAAAGCAATTCGTAATGAGGGTACGGCAAAAGCATCTGATGTTCGAATTGTCTGTGCTTCAGCAATAATCTGCTTCTTTATAGAATCGGCTTGAGCTTGAGTTCCTCCTCTTTGTAGAATAGCTTCGCTTGCCCGTTGTGCAGCTTGATCGACCTTAATATCTGTATTTGGCAAATACAACGGATTCACTACGTTCTCGGTATGTGTGTAAGTAAACGGGAGTGAAGTACCTTGCCAACTAGATGGAAAGAACCTTTCGAGTGCGAAGTTTGCACTCACCGCCCAATTAGTACCGGTTTCTCTTCTTCCAAACCTTTGGTCGAGTCCGTGGAAAAACGGGTCAACCCTCTCCATATTAAACGACGCATTTCCGAAATCTGCTATCTTCAATTGAGTATTGAAACGGTATGCCCAACCGGGAGTATCGTCAACGTCGGCTACGCGTAATTCGTTTATCCAAACTTCGCCGTAGAGCGGAAGCATTGTACCTTTGCTTACGGGGTTTTCGACGCCTACCCAAAAGAATCTAATATTTGTCAAAGCAGGGTTACCGAGTACAATATATACTGCACCGGGTGGACCTCCTTTTACCGGTACTGGTTTAGATCGAAAGCGGATAGAATCTCTTCCCTCTTTCACGGCTGATAGTTCGGCAAAGCTGATTACTATTTCGTTATTGGGTGGATCCCAACCGGGGTGGATTGGGGCACGATACTCATAATAATTTAATGAATCGTAACCGAAGCGCAAATAAATTTCAGCATCATAATTACTTGTATCGGTGTAATTAAATTTTGCATCACCGTGCACAAACATTTTCATTGTTTTATAATTGAAGACATCAAGACCGCGAGGATAATTTTTAAATGCCTCGCGACTTTGTCCGTCGGCTAATCCGTTTATTTTCAGATTGAGCGATTGTTCATTCCCCAATATTTCTTGGTCGGGCTGCGTTCTGTCGCGTTCACGTATAACGCCTGGCGGACTATGGTATGCAGGATTATCTTCGATGTTTACGACTGTAACCTTAAGAATCGTGTCGGTCTTAGTCACTTCTTGCCATTGATTTCCAACGAGTCCTATATCGGCAATACGAACGCGAACAGGTTCATCAAAACCCGATACCCATATACGAACGTATTGCACATTCTGTAAGATGTCAACCGGTTGTTCGTTGCCGGTTGCAACTTTACGAGTGAAATCGGTTAAAGGAATTCTAAACTGGTGCCATCCGTATGACCCCCCGCCTACGATTAATTCGTTCGGTCTCACATTTCCCACCGAATCAACATATACTGTGTCGAGAGGAATTTCATATTCAAGATAGCTATTTATAAGATCTACGTCACCGTTTGCGTTTAAATCTTCTGTATCCGGAAAGCGACCCTCTGCACTCATTTCATTTCCTTCGGTACCGTTGATCCTGCTAAAATCTCCACCGCCGGTATGGTAAATCCAATTATCGCCACTCGGGTCGGAATTTAATTCCGGATATTTTGCAATTAGAGCCGCATAAACAGACCGCTCTTGTTCATCAGTTAACATATCCAAGCCAACATCTTCACCGGGGTTTAGAATACCGTAGGGTAAATTTCCTTTTACTAGGTCTTCCGAGTTTAATTTTTTATTAGGAATAACGTCTTCACTTATCTTACCTAAATTGAGGTACAACCTTCCACGTTGTAAATTGGGTTTAGCTTGGCCTGGGATGTCCTCGGCTTTCATCCATATTTCTATATAGTTAATGTTCTGCTCCAATATGTTGGCGCCCGTACCACCGAGGAATTTCATTATTCCAGTCCAATTTTTGGGGGGTTGAGTAAGCAAGGTTGCTTCAACATCTAATGAATAATTGTACGGTCCCCGTTCCTTTGGGAAGTAATCTAAATTCATAACCGTTACTTGTTCCTGACCTCTTCGATAACTTCTATTGGGCCAAATATCTGTAACCAACACATCGCTCGGCAATCTGTTATACCACATTAATTTTGCTCTGGAGAAAGTTTTCACGGTATCATGAACGTTTCCTAATAAACTATAAAG
>JAHJRJ010000258.1 GCA_018830765.1 Bacteroidota bacterium
GCGGGACTTTCACCGGGATTTTGTTTTCATCTAATGCAACGAATGTAAAATATGCTTTGTTGGCAATTTTTGACTTTCCCGTTAGTCGATTATCGGAAATTACCAGCACACCGATTTCTAACGAAGTATTGAATGTACGATTTACCGACGCCTTTAATGTGATTATTTCACCCAATTTTATAGGGTAGTGAAAATACAATTCATCTACAAAAGCCGTTACACATATCCGTTTCGTATGTTTTTGAGCGCAAATCGCTGCGGCGATATCCATCCAATGCATTAACCTTCCGCCTAAAAGATTACCGAGTTGATTAGTGTCGTTCGGTAACACTAACTCTGTCATCTCTACTTGTGACTCCTTCACATATTTACCTTTTGTTTGCATCTTCTTTCCCAAGTTATTTTAAAATAGATTCAACTTCCGACCGGTAAACAGTGTTCGGGAATTTTCTAAAAAATTTTTCTGCTTCAGCAGCAGCTTCAGTGTGTTTTTTACGCTTTATCAGCGATTCAATTTTTCCTACGTACGCCGATTCTGCATACTTGCTGTCGTGGTAATTTTCAAGGACATTATTAAAATAAAATGTGGCAGCTTTAAAATATTCCATCTTCATGTATAGAATCGCAGTCATGTATTCTTTCTGCGCTAACCGGTCGCGCAGCTCTTGTATTTTCATTTCCGCATCGCTCACTAACTCATCTGTCGGATAATATTCTATGAAAGCTTGGAATTCATCAATCGCTTTCAACGTATAACTTTGATCTAATGAGGCTACCGGTGCTAATTTATAATACGAGAGCGCAATTTTATACTGTGCCTTTGGTACTAACAGACTGGCGGGCATATTACGTTTTAATGCTTCATATTCATACGCAGCCAACAGATATTCTTCTCTATCAAACCGGCATTCTCCCAAATAATACTGGGCATCGTCTGCTACTTCGCTGCCGGGATACTGCAGAGTTACAATGTTGAATTCGCCGATTGCTTCTAGATAATTTTTGTCGTTGAATTCCTTCATCCCTAACTGGAATCTTTCTTCAGCCGATAAGCTTTTTTCAACATTTGATGAATTACAAGATAACAGCGTCACCAGCAAAATTATTGGGGTTAAACAAAAAACTTTCATTAATTTTCTCATAATAGAATTTTACTTTCTTAACGTAAAAAATAAATAAACAATTACAGCAACGGAGCTTAATACAACAGTTGGAACAAGTATGCGATCTATGAATGAATCATCGGGCAAACTACCGCGTGTTAAAGGGATGCTTTGATTCTCCAGTTCGTTTATTGAATTTACATCAACAGTGTCGTGATATTGTTCAACAGAAGTCCCGACGGATAATATTTCATTGTTGAATGTAATCTTTTTAGCTAACTTGACTTCTACCCATCTGTTAGTTTTTTGGGTTCCGAAAAACCTTTCTTTAAAACTGTCCTTATATTTTATAGATATTTTAGAAATGGCGAAGTCAATAGTAAGATTTTGATTTGAAAAATCTCCGGATTTAATAAATAAATTAGAGTATTCTTTAAGTCTTTTTGTAATAGCATGTTCGACTATCCAAGAATCGGTTGATGGTTTAAAAGATAAATTTACTGTATCCGATGTACCGGTCGGAATGCTTGCGTAAATAGAATCGGCGATTCTTTCTGCTAACTTTTGAATAATTTCCAAATTCGCTTGCTTTGTCGCCTTTTTATCATCTGCAGTATAAGAGTAGTCCGAAATACAAACTATCAAAAGAACTGCCCGAATAAAGAAAATAAATATGTTTTTCACTTTGTAATTTATAATAATTATTGTACCTATTATCAAAAAATCGAATGCCTATCGATTCAAGACAAGTCTATCATCTTGATTCCCTTAATGTATGTAATGGTTTTATCCTGTTTCAGAGTCCTTATTTTTTCGAATTTAAGAAGTATCCGTGCATAATTATCCTTGATAATTTTGAAGTAAGATCTGGTCTCATTTAAATTTTCAAGTTCTTTGAGCAATTCAATATTTTTACCTACCGATAAAAGTGGTTCGGAAATATTTTTTACAACGTCCGATACTATGCTCTGCATTGCTTCAATACGTTTTTGCTTTACCTCAAGATTTAACAACTGGCTTTGCAATTTATGTTTCTCCAACACTTCAAGAATAGTTTTGGGAAGGACTGGAGATGTTATTTCTTCTTTAACTAAGTAATCTTCGACTCTTAATTTCATCACTTGAATTGCAAGTTCGAAATCTTTATTCACGGTTAAAAACACAATAGGTAAATTTATACGTTTTTCTTGTAAAGATTTCGTAATTTCGAGACCATTCATGCCGGGCAGGAAATAATCCATCAAAACGATATCTATGTCCTTATTTTTCTCGGCTTCTTCCAACGCTGAAGGTCCGTTTTCCTTCCATATAACTTTGAACTTATTGTTTTCGTATTTATTCAAGTACAAATCGACAAGACGCGCAAAGTCCTTATTGTCCTCGACTAAAAGTATCACAATTTTATTGTCTCTCATTGGCAATTGCTTTCTGTAATAAGAAATAAAAAGTTGAACCACTTCCTAATTCCGAATCTATCCAAATTTTCCCCCCGTGCATTTCGACAATTTTCTTCACGATAGCTAAACCGGCTCCTGTGCCTTGATACTCTTCGCGACCGTGAAGCCGTTGGAATATTACGAATATCTTTTCAAAATATTGTCGATCTATTCCAATCCCGTTGTCCTTAATAAAAAATTTATACATATCCTCTACCTGCTCTTCATATCCGATTTCTACTACAGGTATATCTTTGTCAGAAAATTTTATCGCGTTAGATAACAGATTCCGGAACAATAATTTTAGCTGTGTTTCATTTCCGAACACTTTTGGTAATACATCGGGAACAATCAGCTTTACATTTTTCTCCCTGATCGTAAATTGTAAATCTAATTTTACGTCTTCAATTACGCTTACTATGCTAATCGGCTTGAATGACTCACTCAACCTGCCTATCCTCGATAAAGTAAGTAAATCGTCAATCAAGTTTTTCATTCTCGACGATGCTTGAACTATTGAGTGGATGAACTCAACGTTTTCCGTCTGCAAACTTGACTCAAATTCTTCCATCAATATTTTACTATAACCTTCGATACTTATGAGCGGTTCTTTTAGGTCGTGAGAAACAACATATGTGAAATCGTCCAATTCTTTATTCCGCCTTTGTATTTCTTGCGATTTTTGAACGATCTCTTCATAAAGCTTTGTTTTTTCGATTGCAATGGCAGTTAAGCTGCAAATACTTTCTAACAATTTAATTTCCGTTTCGTGGTAAAAGTTACTTGCTCGCGACCGTAAAACTATTAATCCAATCACACTATTTTTAGATGCCATCGGAATATATGTAACAGATTCCACCCCATCAATCCTCTCAATTAGCGTCTGTTTATTTGTTACGACTTGCCAAATATTCGAGTTGTTCTCTATCTGAACGGGCTGCGTTAACTTCGGTAAATATATTTTTTCTCCATTAACAGTTTTGATATGTAGGGCTGTGGTCAAAGTCATTCTACCTTCGTCAACAAAATTTATGAAGAACTCTTCGAAATCAATTATTCTCTGCAATTGTTCGAAGACGGCATGCAGAACCTGATCCACATCTAAAGTGGCTGTTAATTGTTGGCTAAGCTCGTATAAGATAGTTAATCTATTTATTTGCGAATGAAGTTCAGTGTATAATTGTGCGTTTTCAATTGCAGAGCCGAGTTGATTACCGATGAGAGATAAAAGCTGATGCTCTTGCAGAGTAAATTGATGCGGATTTGTAAATAGTAGTTGTATTACTCCAACCGTTTTATCGGCTGATTTCAATGGAATCGCAGCCATTGACGATGCTTGAATGTCTCTGAATAATTCGTAAAGTCGATCGCCAAATAATTTTTCACGAAATTCCTCCGCTAAGATGAATAGCGGTGTGTTGATATCATAATTGATTTCATCTCCTGTAACCGGAATTTTGATGTTTAATTCCAAATCCCTCAATTCTCTCGGCAAGCCTGCATGAGAAGTCAATATTAAATTTTCTTGCTGTTTATCTGTCAGAAACAGTAAAATATTATCCGCTTTTAAGATTGTAAGAATTCGAGGCAAAGCAGTTTTTAAAATCTCCTTCATATTGAATGAAGCAGATATATGTGTAGAGATTTCGCTTAAATCGAGAAGTTGTTCATTCCGACTTTTTAACTCTGCTTCTGTTCTCTTTAAATCAGTAATATCTGTCTGTGTAAAAACTAAACCTGTAATTTTATCATTGATAACCATCGGATTTATTGTGAGATGATAGTTGAACCGATTGTTATCGCTGACGTATTCATATTCTCTTACTACAATTTTACGTTCTCCGCGCAATATATCTTCGGCTAATTCCTTATAATCTTTGGGTAGAATTTTCGATGTCAAAACGTCAAATAAATATTGTCCGGAATAAATACGTTTTACTTTAGCGCCGGTTCTTTTAATGAACTCAAACCAAGCTTTATTTACTTCCTGTATTTTGAATTCATTATCTACAGTAAATACTACACTGTCGATCGAATCCAACAGGTTGTGGATATAACTCGCGTCTTCGCTCACTTTTTTAAATAACAAAACGCGATCTATGATCGAACCTATCTGATGAACATACGGCTGAATACTCGATATATTCTCTTCGGTGTAATAATTTGTTTCCTTTGAATAAAAATTAATTGCACCAACGATTGTACCCTTTGATAAGAAAGGAAATGATAATTGTGATATATACTCATCTACGATAATGTTATAAACAATAATCTTTTCATCCAGATTGACATCGTTGATCAGAACCGGTTTGCGCTCATTAATTGCAATTTTAATGATATTATTGCCAATGCTTTTTTGAGAGCCTGAAAAATATGTATCCGTCGATTTATCGAATGCTGCTAATACTTCAACGTTCTCTTTATCCTCTTTCAACAAGCATACTTCAAGTAAGTCAAAGTGTAATACTTCGTAAATTTTATCGGCAAATACTTTGAAGATTTCTTCGAACTTCATAGTTTGATTTGCCGTTTGAATGATATTATTGATTGCCTCAATCTGTTTATTACGATTTTCAAGCTCCTTCATCAGGCGGCGACGCTCTGTTATGTCGCGACCCAAATTGAGCATAGCGACCGGATCGCCTAAGGAACTTCTGAGCAATGTTGTATTCAAACTTATCGGAATCTTTTTTCCGTCTTTCGACCGCCAAGTCATATCAAAGTCGTGAAGGAAAGTTTTCGCCCTCAAGTTCGATACCCAAATAACGAAACGATTCATCTCATCTTCGACCAGCCACGGGTACGGAAATTCTTTTCCGATTGCTTCCGACCTCGAATATGCCAACAATCTTGTGAACTCACGATTGACTTCTAATACTGTACCTTTTAAATCTGTCAGCACGAAAACATCACCCATCGTTTCGATTACATTGCGTAAAATTTGTTCGGAGTTTTTTATTTCCTCTTCTAATCTCTTCCTGTTAGTTATATCGGATATAATAGCGACGACTCCTGATATCGTTCCGGTATACGATTTTAATGGAGCGAACTTTCCCCATAAGTATCCTTCTTTCTTAGTTACTGATACCTTATAATGAACGTCCTCCGAACTTATCGTTTGTCCTTCTAAAGCAAGCTTCAAGTATTTATCGATATCGTAACTCAAAAGGTTGGTGAGCATCTCTTGCATATTTTTGCCTAATACATCCCTCCTCGATAAACCGGTAATCTTTTCCATCGCCTCGTTCCATTCGATAAGATTGAAATTCTCGTCCAGAACGATAATACCTTCACTAATGCCCGCCAAGATTCCCGATTTAAACTGCTCGGCATTTCGTAAAGTATTCTCTAAATTTTTTCTCTCATTAATATCGCTGATGATACCGTTAATTGCGACGATATTTTTGGATTCGTCTTTTATGAGTGTTATAGAATCTCTCAACCATAAATATTCCGCTTTACCTTTAGGCAGTATTCTATATTCAAGAGAAATTTTATTACCGACCGCCGTTAAGTTAAAATTTCTTTGCAAGATATATTTTTTATCATCCGGATGGATTATACTTAACCATAACGACTTATTACGGTAGAAATCTTTTTGCTTATATCCGACCAAAGTCTCGATGTTCGGACTGATAAATTGAAAGAGCTCCTCGAAATTTCCGTGATAGAGAACATCAGAGACTGCTCCGACTAAATTTTCAATCTTCTCATATAGATATTTTATGTGTGAGAACGACTTTGCATTTGCTATTGAAGAACCGATATGTGAGCCGATTGATTTTAGTAAACCGACTGAGTATGAATCGATTATTTTATTTTTTTCTGAACCCAGTAAAATGATGCCTTCGAGTTCCGATTTTGCCAACAACGGTATAAAACAAACACTCGAGATCTTTGCATCTCCGAAAGTTGATTTATGCGGAAGATAACTCGGATAATTTTGAAGAGAATAATTTAACGGCTCTTGCATTTTGGTTAACATACCACCTATTCCTTCGTTTACGCTTAACATTTTTAATTTCTCCGCCACGTGTTCAGAAAAACCCTGTGACGTTTGTAATGATAGGTTGTTGTTAACTCTTATAAATACTGCACCACAATCCCAGCCCAGATTGTATAAAATTGTTTTTAGACTGGTATCCGATATTTCTTTTGTATCTAACGATTGCGTTACCTGACTGATTATTCTATCGAGCAGTTGATAATCTTTTTTCCGCAGTTTTAAGTCTTCTTCGATTTGAATCTGTTCGCTGATATCGCGATAAAAAACAATTTCTGCTTCTTCGTTATGCAACGTAATTCGCAATACCACAGCTTCTACAGGTATAGTTGATCCATCCGTCCGTCCATATGGACGGATTGTGCCTGTGAATCGGAACGATTGAACTTGAGTTTGTTTGGGTTTCCTCTCTCTCTCTAGATTATTTTTAAAACCGATAACAAACTTTTCCTGTCCTAAAATTTTCTCATAAGAATCATATCCGAATAATTTTAGAAAAGCTGAGTTGCAATATGAAAATTTGTCATCCTTGGTTAACGAGATAGATAAGGGTGACGACTCGACAAGTAATTTAAATTTTTCTTCGGACCTCTGAAGTTCTGCAATAAATCTTTTTTGAGATGTAATATCGAGTATGTTGAGCTGTAATATTTTTTTTTTGCCGTAGCGGACAGTAGAAAAAGTGATTTCGCAGTCAGCCGTTGTTTGATCGTGTTTAATTAATCGAAATTCTGCGCTGTACGGTTGGTTATTCTGTTGACAACTCTCTACGAGACCTCTACGAGGCCGTAGGCCGTAGGTCAACTCGTTGAGAAAAATATTCTTGTTAATTCTTTTAATCTCTCGTTGATCTTTCTGCGAAAAAATCTTTTTCAAATTATACGATTCCAAATCACTTGATTCGCAGCCCACCATTTTTAAAAAGCGTAGATTTGCATATATGGGCGTTGTGTCGTCATATAAAACAATAGCATTTGAAGAAGCTTCTAAAATATGCCGGTATTTTTCCTCTTCCTTTTTTAGCAGGTCTTCAATTTCAATCTGTTTTGTTACATCTCGTATAATTCCAAAATACAATCCTTCCGTTAAGCTCGATACTGAAATTTCGACAGGCATCAGTTTTCCGGACCGCTTCTTAAGAAGTGTGTTAAATGTATGACGGCGTTTACTCTTTAAACTCGTATAAAAACGAAGTGCTGCAAACTTTTTATTATCAGGAAAAAAGTCTATCAACTTCATCTTTTGAAATTCATCTTCAGTAAAGCCAAGTAATTCTAATAATCGTTTATTGGGTAATTTATATTCCCCGTTCAACTCAAAAAGAATCATCGGTTCGCCGGTGTCCATGAATGATTTCCGGAAAACAGCATCCGACGAAAAGACGTTCTTCCAATCGGTTTGATTTTTGGTTGACACTACATTCTCAAGATTTTTTACCGAACTTAAAAATTTCAAGTCCATTCTTAACGGCGTTAATCGTGAGGGGATGTATTTATTCTTTCGATTCAAGAGCGACCCATGAATAGTGCCTGATTGCAAAACCGTATCGATAGTAATAGAAGCCAAATCCTTTAATACACCGATAGAATCATTAGAAA
>JAHJRJ010000002.1 GCA_018830765.1 Bacteroidota bacterium
AGAATGGTTTTCAACGCCCTGTAACCTTAAAACAATATTGCGAAAGTTTAACGCAGGGCTGCCGGGTTTGGATTCTGAGTTTGGCACCTCGTTGTAAAACTCGAACCTTGTGAATTTTTCCGAAGTGCCTTCAACGTTCGAGGGTTCTGAGAAAGCCGGTGTGTACTCAAACGTTATTCCCCGTTCATCCGATTGGATTATACGGATGTCTTTTTCCTGTGCAGTCCCAAGCTGGAAAAATAGAAGTATTGCCAAAATTAATTTTTTCATATAAATAGAAAAACCGAATGTTAATTCCTTCAACATCCGGTCGGTATCTAACTTTTAGCATACACCGTTATGACGTTAAAGGTTATCAAAAAAAACAAAATAGCATAAAAGCGGCTATTAAAAAATATTGTTAAAAAAAACCTTTAACGAAATAACGATATTAGTTGCTCCAAAGTTTATATAAATTTTATGAAAATATATTAAAAGATTCAATGATAGTCAAGAACTTTTTTTATAATTCAAATATTCCCTCGAACGAGTTTTACATCGATAAGTATGTCCCTCTTTGCTTCAAACGGCTTTCCTTGTGCAAATTATACAAACTTGGTATTAACCAAACTTCAGGACTCAAGATGGACACGAAATAGATTTTTTACTTGAACATCCGAACGGTTCGATTGTGGGGATCGAGGTCAAGAGTTCGGCTTCTGTCGATTCTTATTCTTTTAAGACGCTAAAGTTTATCTCCGTGAAATAAAACAAAAGTTCATTCGTGGAATTGTTATTTACACGGGCAATGAAATAATACAGTTCGATAAAAACTTATTCGCAGTTCCCGTTCAAGCGCTATGGAATATCTTCTATTAACACACAAAGGTAAAAAACTGTTCGATGAGATTTTTATTAAACATGCGGAGTATATAACAAGTAACATTAGCGCAATTATTAAAGAAGCTTGGGCTTTCGCTTCAAGAAAAAAATTTTTCTCACAAAAGTAAATTATAGTGATAAAAAGATTTGCATCAGAAGCTGGTGCTTCCGTGGAAGAAATTGACTTTCAACCGGTTAAAACAAATAACAAGATAAAGCCGGTTGTTCTCGACACAAAGTTTAACGGACAAATGAAAGACCCGTGGGGTAACACAAGGGCAGGGTTTAAAGCAACAACATCGTTAAACAGGAAAGATTTTGGATTTGTTTGGAACAAGACATTAGAGGCTGGCGGACTCCTTGTAGGTGAGAGTGTTGACGTAATAATCAATAAGGTGGGCTTTTTTTATTGACTTTCCGTCCCAAAAGCAATATATTTTAATTAGAAATAAATAGGAATATATTATGAAATTTCCCGGCGGCGGAATGCCGAATATGCAAAACATGATGAAGCAAGTTCAAAAGATGCAGGAAAAAATGGCACAAATACAGGCTGAGCTTGAAAACAAAACAGTAACAGCCGAATCCGGCGGCGGTATGGTTAAAGTAACAGCCAACGGACGTCAGCAAATTATAAGAATACAAATCGAGAAGGAAGTAATTAGCCCGGATGATGCTGAGATGCTCGAAGACTTAATTGTTGCCGCTGTGAACAAGGCAATCGAAGATTCACAGAAGATGGCCCAGGAAGAAATGAATAAAGCAACTTCCGGAATGATACCTAATATTCCCGGACTCAACTTCCCCGGGCTCTAACATTTTTTCCTTTTTAATTTTTTGCCGAAGGCATTCCTTCGGAACATTTTAACTTGACAATATGCTTTATACATCCGAATTATTAGAAACCTTAATCGATGAGCTATCGCGGTTACCCGGCATCGGCAGAAAAACAGCGCAGCGCTTGGCAATGTATATTATGAAATTGCCTCGCGAAGAAGTTGTAGGCATGGCAAAAGCTCTGGTAAACGTAAAAGACAAAGTCAAAAATTGTTCTATCTGCTCAAACTTTACGGAAGAAGACCCTTGTTTTATTTGCTCAAGTCCGAAACGCGATCGCACTACAATATGTGTGGTCGAAGAACCGAACGACGTAATCGCTATCGAAAAAACAAACGACTTCTTCGGGCTGTATCACGTTCTTGGCGGTGCGCTTTCTCCGCTGGACGGAATCGGTCCCGAAGATTTGAAAATCAAAGAACTTCTCCAACGCATCGACGATAATACTTTGGAAATAATTTTGGCGTTGAACCCGAATGTCGAGGGCGAGGCAACAACGCTTTATTTATCGCGCTTGCTCAAACCAGTCGGCATAAAATTAACAAGAATTGCCAGAGGAATTCCGATAGGAAGCGACTTGGAATTTGCCGACGAGGCAACCTTATCAAGAGCCATCGAAGGAAGAGTTACGATTTGATTAACCGTTATTTAAAATATTACGCAATAATCTTCTTGTTTTTTTTAGTTCAAGGATGCGACATATTTGAAACTAGAACTCCTGAAGATCCCTCGCAGCAGTCATCTACGTTCATCCAACCAACAACTCCCGACATAGTAATCACAAATTTTAAAAATTCTATAGAAGAATACAGTGTCGATAATTATGTAAGATGTTTGGTAGATGCGGCTTTCTCGGATAAAAATTTCGAGTTCGTTCCTTCGCAAGAAGCTGGAATCGACGGAGTAATATTTCAGGGCTGGAACAGAGATTCAGAACGACAGTATTTATTGAACATCGGAAAACCTCAATTCGGAAGCGCAGGACTTATCCTCACAAACAAACGTATTACTAATGTTACTTCCGATTCGGTCGTCTATAATTTCGATTATGTTTTATATTATCCCCATAACAGAGAAAATTATCCGAAAAGTTTTTCCGGCAATCTACAATTTTATTTGGCGGTCGACCAGAACAGAAACTGGAGTATTTTCAGGTGGATGGATTTTAAAACAACTTCACCCAACACTTGGAGTTATCTGAAAGCAATATTCAGTTCAGGGTTGTAAAGATGTTCCGACATAAAAATATATTGCTGTTTATTTTTCCGCTCATTTATTTATCGTGCATAAATCCGTTCGCGCCCGGTTGGGACGATGAGGCGGGTCAGCAAATTTGCCCAAATTTAACAGAAATTGAGGGTGTTTTGTGTAATTTTAGGAACGCTTATTCTTTTAAAGATACAACCATTTACGGAAATTTATTGAGTCCCGATTTTACTTTCATATATCGCGATTACGACCGGGGCGTTGACGTTAGCTGGGGTAGAGAAGAAGAAATGCGTATAACTTATGGACTCTTCCAAAGTGCTCAATCGCTATCGATCATATGGAATAAAGAAATCGCCTCCAGCGGTGATTCTCTGCGCAAGACGGTTGTGTTCGGATTCAACTTGACTATTACTTTTAACCCAAGTGACATTGCACGTGTAGATGGTTACGCAAATCTTACATTCGAGCGGGTGGGTTTTACTTCGCCCTGGAAAATTGTAAGATGGCGCGACGAATCTAACTTTTAATAATTTTCTATTCCTGCTTAACATTATGAGTCTAAGTTATACTATTAAAGAAGGTTTCTCCGGTTTCGCCCGGGCACGGCTGGCGGCGTTTACTTCGGTTGCTACGATTACAATCTCTTTATTACTGTTAGGTATATTTTTTGTCGTCACAATAAATACATCTCGCATCGTCATCCTGATCAAAGAAAAAGTTGAGATGGAAGCTTTTCTTCAAGAGCCGGTAACGCGTCAACAGATAAACGAACTTCGGCAGTCAATTCTAAAAATTGAAGGTGTCGAGAGTGTAATCTTTATCTCTAAAGAAGAAGCCGCTGCAATTTTCAAAAAAGAATTCGGCGAAGATATTGCTTCCGTCCTTGATTTCAACCCTCTTCCGCCTTCATACAAAATATTCTTAAAAGACGATTACAAAAATTCCAAAAATGCTAATGAGGTCTATGCGAACATTAAAACTTTGAAGGGGGTGGATGATGTAATCTATCGGAAGGATTTAATAGAGTTCCTCGAAAAGAGAACCAGAATTATAAACTTAATCGGTTTGATAGTCGGAATTATAGTAGGCATTTCCGCTATCTTTTTAGTTTCGAACACAATCCGCCTGGCAATTTACTCAAAACGGAAAATTATACAAACTATGAAATTAGTTGGGGCAACGAGATGGTTCATAAGAATGCCTTTTTTATTGGAAGGAATAATTCAAGGCGTCTTAGGCGGAATAATCTCGTGCTTAATCTTATATTCTATACTCGGCATATCATCTGCGTGGTTTACAAGTGAACTTAAAGAATTTTTAAAAATCGATTTTCACATTTACGGTTTATTATTTATTTTAGGAATAGTTCTCGGTTTTTTGGGAAGTATTATTTCAGTTAGAAAGTTTATCGGCGAGTCTGTTATTAACTGATTATACGCAAGCTAAAACTAAGTGCTTATCAGTGTTACTCGAAAACCGCCAAAGTTTAATTGATTTTCCTTCCTGCGGCCCGCTTCGCCGAGCCAAGCGAGGCGAGGAGGTAGGCGAGTTTTTTCTCACGTCTAACATAAAAACTAACGAGAAAACAAATTTTTAATTTTTCGTATTTTCCCCTTGCGTTCATACCACTTTATTTGTATAATTAGTCGTAACATTTGTCAAAAGGTATGATGTTGATAGTTTGTGGATAATTTTTTGCGTTTCAATATCTCTTTATTTTTTAGCTTTATCTTGCTTTTAAATATTATTTTCACGTGTTGATAACTTTTCAACACCCCTAATAACTTATTACTATTAAAGCGAATATACAAATCTCTTAATGTTTACAATTTATTGATAACTGTAAATAACACATTTAGTAAAAATTACTAAATGTTCACATCTTTGTCTACAACATGTTGATAACTATTTTTAACAGGGGTTTTTACGAATATGGAGCTCGAGATTCTTTCAAAAAAACAAGAAAATACAAATATTAGTACTGATAATTTTGCAGTATGGCGAGAGTGCCTAAACATAATCGGCAGCAGGGTAAATACACAAAGTTTCAAAACATGGTTCGAACCGATTAAACCTACAAAACTAGAAGCAGGCATATTAACGTTGGAAGTACCGAGCCATTTTTTTTATGAGTGGGTTGAAGAACATTATTCGAACATACTGACTGAGGCGGTGGCCGCTGTACTTGGCTTGTCGGGAAAAATTAATTTTACAATCAACCCTGAGTTCAGCGACGAGAAAGAATCCGACGACATTTCGGCAACACCGGATGTTTCGAACACGATACTGAAAAAAACAGAAACATATATAGGTTCGACACAGTATAGCTCCCCCGACACCGTTAGGTATAAGGAAGCTGATTCATTTAAACCGATAAACTCGGCACTCAACCCCAAAAATACTTTCGATAATTTTATCAAGGGTGAGAGCAACCAACTTGCGCGTGCAGCAGCATTAGCCGTTGCGAATAACCCCGGAGGAACCCAGTTTAATCCGCTCGTCGTTTACGGCGATGTAGGTTTAGGTAAAACTCACTTAATTCAAGCTATCGGCAATCACGCATTATCACAAGGTAAGGCTAAGCGCGTAGGTTACGTTACAAGCGAAGTGTTTACTCTCGAATTCGTCGATGCAATCCAAAACGATACGATGAGCAATTTTTCTAACTACTATCGCAGTATGGATATTTTGATTGTTGACGATATTCAGTTTTTTACAGGACGAGAAAAAACCCAAGACCATTTCTTCCACACTTTTAATACTTTACACCAATCAGGAAAACAGATTATTTTATCGAGTGACAGACCTGTAAAAGAGCTTAAAGGACTTAACGAACGTTTAATATCCAGATTCCAATCAGGATTGACTGCAGACATACAGGCACCTGACCTTGAAACACGTACTGCTATTCTCCGGAAAAAAAGTTTAGACAACGGAATAGAATTACGACAAGATGTGCTTGAATTTCTCGCTTTGAATGTCAAATCGAATATTCGTGAGTTAGAGGGGTGCTTGATTAGTTTGTTAGCTCATTCCTCAATCCAAAACAAAGAGATCGACCTCAACCTCGCTAAAGATGTCGTTCGGTCTATCGTCGGTGAAATCAAGACACACATTACAATTGAAGCCATTCAACGAACGGTTTGCAACTACTTCAATATTCCTGAAGATTTAGTTCGTGCCAAAACCCGTAAACAGGAAGTAGTGTTTGCCCGTCAGTTAGCGATGTATCTTTCAAAAGAGCTGACAAACTTTTCATTAAAAACTATCGGTTTACATTTTGGTGGAAGGGATCACAGCACTGTTATTCACGCATATCAAACCATAGAAGATTTAATCAAGAGCGACAAAAAATATGTTGATGTTGTGCAACAACTAAAATCAAAAATAAACAATCATTCTTAATGTTGATTTCTATGTTTACTTGTTGTTAACATCTGTTGACAGGTTGTTAATAATACTACGAATTTGTTTTGTTCACACAAACGTGATTAGGGAATGTTGATTATTCCGATATTTATTTACACAATATTAACAATACAAAAACCAATTAATGTTTGCAGACAAGCTGATTTTTCAATAGATACTTAATTATAAACATATCCACATTATTATAATAATAATTAATATTTACATATATTCTTTATTACTATAAGTGATTGAATTTATAGGATTTTATCAGATTTATCTTTTGTTTATTTCATTATTTTTTATTAAATTTAAACCAAATTAACAACTGTATAAAACTCAAATGATTAGGAGGAATAAATGAAATTTTCTGTTTTAAGCGGCGATTTGCTAAAAATTTTAGTAAAAACCGGCAGCGTCATACCGACACGGTCAACGATGCCTGTACTTGAAAATTACTTATTCGAATTGAAAGAAGACGCTTTAACGATTACAGCGACCGATATAGATATTTCTGTTTCGTCCTCAATTAGTGTTAAAGGAGAACAAAACGGAAGTATTGTTGTTCCATCTAAAAGGTTGATGGAAACAATGCGAGCTCTACCGAATATTAACGTAAAGTTTACGGCTGAAGTAGTATCTAATAAAATTATGATGCTAACCGATAAAGGAGAATACAGACTAACAGGGCTTCCTTCGGAAGAATATCCGACAACTCCTCGAGTTAAAAGCGATGAAGAGATTTTAATAAGTACAGATTTATTAAAAAGGTCTATCAATAAAACAATATTCGCCGCCAGTACAGATGAATTAAGACCTGCGATGACGGGTGTTTTATTCCAGATGAAAAAAGAAGAGCTAAGAGTTGTCGCAACAGATGGACACAGACTTGTGCGGATTATAAATACCGGTTTTAAAACACAAAAATCTGAATACGATATTATAATTCCTGCAAAAACATTGAACATTATATCGAAATACTTTGAAGAAAAGTTAAACTCGGTTTATTTGGACGGTACTCATATCATGTTCAATTTTGAAAATTCAGTACTTGTCTCGCGGATAATAGACGAAAAATATCCGAACTACGAAACGGTTATTCCTTTAGATAACAACAAAGTTTTATCGGTTAACAGAAATGAGATTATTTCTTCGGTTAGAAGAGCATCTTTTTACGCAAGCAGTTCTACTCATCAAGTAAAGTTTTCAATCCTGAAAGACTCGGTAACGATTTCGGCAGAAGATATAGATTTTGGAAGCGAAGCAAAAGAAACTTTAGGATGTGAGTTTTCGGACAATGAATTAGAAATCGGTTTCAACGCCGCTTACATCAACGATATACTTTCACATATCGACAGCGAAGAAATCGAGTTTTTACTTTCTTCCCCGAACCGGGCAGCTATGGTAAAGCCGAAACAGCAACAGGAAAACGAAGATATTCTTATGCTCGTTATGCCTGTCAGGTTAAATTCTTGATTATTAAATGTACCTTGAAAATATTCGTCTTAAGAATTTTCGAAATCATGCCGATACCTCGTTAAATTTCGGCACAAAAGCAAACGTTGTGCTTGGCGGCAACGGTGAAGGTAAAACAAATTTATTAGAAGCAATTTCATACATATCTCTAACCAAAAGTTTCTACGCGAGTAGTGATACCGTCGTATTAAAGATTAACGAGCAAGTATTCGAAATAGAAGCAAACGTAGTGTCGGATGGCGGTATGATTAATAAAGTGCATATCGGTTATGATTCAAGAAGCGGTGAGAAAGCATACAGTATAAATAAGCGCAGAATAGAGCCGTTTTCTTCTATTATCGGAAAATTTCCACTTGTATTCCTTTCACCCGAAAATGCAGATATAACATTCGGCGGGCCTACCGACCGCAGAAAATTTTTAGATATCGTTATATCGCAATCCAACATTAGCTATTTCAAAGATCTGTCAGAGTACCGGAAAGTTGTTCGCCACCGGAATAAAATTTTCGGAGACGCAAAAAATTTTCGCACCGACACTTCGGTTTTGTTGGAACCATGGAACGATCAATTGGTTAAGTATGGTTCACGGATAATGTTTAAGCGAAAGTTATTCGTAAACGAGTTCAGAAAATATATAGAAGAGTCATACAGCGATTTGGTAGACGTAAAAGAAATTCCTTCAATTGCTTACGAGCCGTCTTTCGAAATCAACGACGATGACGCTATCGAACGCATTTCGGAAAAATTTTTCGATATTATAAAAAAGAAAAATCAAGAAGAGCTGAAATTTGGAACAACGTTGATAGGTCCGCATCGCGATGAAATCAACTTGAAGATAAACAATTTGGATTTAAGAAAATTCGCGTCTCAGGGTCAGCATAAAACTTTCCTGATAGCTTTAAAAATCGGAGAATTTTTCTACTTGAAAGAAAGATGCAAAGAAACACCTGTCTTTTTATTGGACGACGTATTCAGCGAGCTTGATGCGAATCGTGCGCTTCA
The DNA here is from genome assembly GCA_018830765.1 of Bacteroidota bacterium. GTDB lineage: Bacteria > Bacteroidota > Ignavibacteria > UBA10030 > BY39 > JAHJRJ01. Next base: position 8,794 of record JAHJRJ010000002.1, read on the forward strand.
CATGTTGAAATTAATTGAATCTTTAAGTCAAACGTTTATTACATCTACAAACCCGGAAATATTCGATGTGGCTTTAAACTTTGGCGATACAAACAAAATATTTTTTGTAAAGTCAGGAAGAGTTGAAACAACACAAAATTAAATTGATTGGTTCGGCGATAGAGAGCTTATTAGAGCAATACGGACTTGATGTTCGGATGAAGCAGTATGAGGTTCTGGAAATCTGGGATGCTGCGGTAGGCGAACAGATTGCTAAAGCTACAAAACCGGAAAAAATCGACCGCGGAGTTTTAACCGTAAGAGTAGAAAAATCGGTCTGGCGAAACGAATTATCGTATATGAAAAAAGAGATTATAGAGAAATTAAATATGTTAATGCAAGAAGAAATCGTAAAAGAAATTATATTCAGGTAAAGATAGATTAGGTATGGGAAAAGAAAAAGATAATAAGCAAAAACCGGAAAAGGTTAAAACTGGCAACCACCAAGATTATAGCGCCGATGATATTACGGTATTAAAGGGCTTGGAGGCAGTTCGGCGCAGGCCCGCAATGTACATCGGCGACGTAAGCACAAGAGGTTTACATCATCTCGTTTACGAAGTAGTGGACAACTCAATCGATGAAGCGCTCGCCGGTTATTGTAAAAATATCGACGTCAAGTTAAATACAGACGGGTCTGTTACGGTCGAGGACGACGGCAGAGGTATTCCGACGGATATGCATCCCGAAGAGAAAAAATCGGCGCTCGAAGTCGTAATGACTGTGCTTCATGCCGGTGGTAAGTTCGATAAGAAT
>JAHJRJ010000259.1 GCA_018830765.1 Bacteroidota bacterium
AGTCCGGCTTTTGCGATTGCCGCCGCAGAATCGCCTCCGCCGACAACCGTAATAGCGCCCGACTTAGTTACTTCTGCCAACGCTTTTGCTATATCAGTAGTTCCTTCAGCAAAATTATCGAACTCAAAAACACCCATCGGTCCGTTCCAGACGATTGTCTTCGAACTCTGAATAACCTCTCTAAACAATTTAATGGTTTCAGGACCAATATCCAATCCTTGCCAGCCGGCTTCGATTTTGTTTGCCGGAACAAATTTTTTCTGCGCGTCATTATCGAATTTCTCGGCTATTACACAATCTACAGGCAACAAGAATTTAATACTTCTTTTAGAAACTTCATCGAGTATTGATTTTGCCAGTTCAATTTTATCAACTTCAAGTATAGAATTTCCGATTTCCATTCCTTGAGCTTTAAAGAATGTATAAGCCATACCACCACCGATAATCAATGTATCAACTTTATTCATTAAGTTTTGTATTACATCAATTTTCCCGGAAACCTTAGCACCGCCCAGTATTGCAGTAAACGGACGAGCGGGGTTTTCAAGCGCTTTACCTAAATAATCAAGCTCTTTCTTCATCAAGTAACCGGCAACAGCCGGTTTGATAAAGCGCGTTACGCCTTCTGTGGATGCATGCACGCGGTGTGCACTGCCAAATGCATCATTCACATAGACGTCCCCGAGAGATGCAAGTTCTTTGGCGAAATCCCTGTTGTTCTCCTCTTCTTCCTTATGGAAGCGCAGATTTTCTAAAAGCAAACATTCACCGTCCTTAAGATTTGCAACAGACGCTTTCGCCGCTTCACCGATACAATCAGGAACAAATCTTACTTCTTGTCCTAACAACTCCGAAGCTCTTTGCGCTACAGGTTTTAGTGTGAACTCCATATTCGGTTTTCCTTTCGGTCTTCCGAGATGACTCATTAGAATTACTCTGCCACCTTCAGCCAAAATCTTTTTGATTGTAGGAAGCGATTCGACGATACGGGTGTTATCTATTACAACTCCATTCTCGATCGGAACGTTAAAGTCAACACGAACTAATACTTTTTTTGATTTTAATTGGATATCATCAATTGTAAGTTTGTTCATATTTGATATTAGATATTGTTTAGGATTTAGAATTTAGTGTTTCGGATTTTATAAAAAACGGCTCAAACGATTTTACCACCGCGAGCCGTCTGAATGTTTTCAAATTATTATTAAGCTATCTTCTTAATCAAATCAATTACGCGGCAGGAGTATCCCCACTCGTTGTCGTACCAGCCAACTACTTTTACCATATTTCCGATTACCATAGTCGATAATGAATCGAAGATACAGGAATAGTCGCTGCCGATGATGTCGCTTGAAACGATTTCATCTGTACAATATTCCATAATTCCCTTGAGATAGGTTTCTGAAGCTTTCTTCATCGCGTCGTTGACTTGTTCGACTGTAACATCTTTTTCGAGTTCAGCTACAAAGTCGGTAACTGAGCCATCCGGTACTGGAACGCGTAAAGCAAATCCATCCAACTTTCCTTTTAATTCAGGAATTACCTTTCCTACGGCACGTGCTGCACCCGTTGTTGTTGGAATTATATTTAAAGCCGCTGCTCTCGCACGGCGCAAATCCTTATGCGGTAAATCCAGCACACGTTGGTCGTTAGTGTATGCGTGGATTGTAGTCATCATTCCTTTTTTGATCTTGAAATTATCGTGCAGTACTTTTACCATCGGGGCAAGACAGTTAGTTGTGCAAGAAGCATTCGAGAGAATAACTTCTTTTCCTGTTAAAGCATTCTCGTTCACACCGATAACTATGGTTGCGTCAATTTCATCTTTTGCGGGGGCAGTGAGAATTACTTTTTTAGCTCCTGCTTTTATATGCAATTCAATTTTCTCGCGTTTTGTGAATATACCCGTTCCTTCGATTACAATATCGGCGCCTAAATTTTTCCAGGGTAATTGAGCCGGGTCTTTTTCAGCCATCACGGGGTAACTTTTTCCATTTACAATTATTGAATTATCGGCATGAGTTACTGTCCCGTTAAATTTTCCGTGAACAGAATCATATTTCAAAAGGTGAGCGAGTGTTTTAGCATCGGTAATATCGTTTATACCGACAAATTCAATTCCTTCAACTTCCAAACCGCGGCGAAAAACTAATCTGCCGATTCTTCCGAAGCCGTTTATTCCAATTTTGATTGCCATTATATTCTCCATATTTCATTTTGTTATTCTATAATTGAATTTTTTACTAAAAAGCACTACAAATTTAGCAAGAATTGAATAGAAAGGCAAATGAGAGATTTTAGATTTTTGCGCCAAAGGCGCATTCGCCTTCGGCAGAAGATTTCTGATTTAGGATTTTACATTTTGCACTTTTCATTTTTCACTTTGCAATAAATTGTGGCGGAGTTCTTTTCACGCGAAGGACGCAGAGGGTTATACCTTGACAAACTTTGCGGTTATTTTTTTATACTTCATCATACAACATTCCGATTTAAATTTTCCAAGTTTCGATTTGCAATAAAATTTTCATATATTCTATCGAGGTTCATAATGAAAATGAATAGTGAAAAACAAATAATAGTTGTGGGTGATAAAGTGCTGATCGTTCCAAATACTGACAAAGAACGCACTGAACATGGTTTATACCTTCCGCCTACGGTCAGGGAAAAAGAAAAAGTTTGGAGTGGCTATATCGTTAAAGTCGGTCCCGGCTATCCTGTCCCGAATCCAAGTTTCATAGATCAAGAGCCGTGGTCAACTACGCCAAAAGATCCCGTTAAATATATCCCACTCCAAGCAGAAGAAGGCGATTACGCAATATTCATCAAAGATCAGGCAATAGAGATTGAATACGAATCGAAAAAATATCTCATCGTTCCTCAAGCGGCAATTCTTCTACTAATTCGAAGAAATATTCTGGATGAATTCAGAGAAAGCTGAAAAGATTTTAGATTTTACCCGCCCGACTGAACGACTTCAGTCGTTCGGGCGGGGATTTTGGATTTTAGATTGCATCCAATGACTAATGAGTGTGTTGCAGTAATCTAGCAGCGTCATGCTGAACTTTGAGCCAAAGGCTCATCAGCCTATGGCTGAGTTTCAGCATCTAAATTTATTCTTTTTTTAGACCCCGAAATCCCGCTGTATGGGATCCCGTAAAGCGCATTGGCGTTAACTTAAGAGAATAATTGGGTTTATTACGAGGCTGATTCATTAGTCTTTTGACATCAGCGTCACCATTTATGGTGATGCGAGATTCCGCATCAGCCTAAAGACTGACGCTAACACAAAAAAGCATCATAAATGATGCTGTATTCGGTTAATTGATTAGAATTCGATCTTCATTAAGTTGACGCAAGAGCGTAAAGCGGGACAAGTTCGGGGTGACGATTTCAGAGTTGTTCAATAGACTCTAATAACGAATGACCAATGACTAACAAAAAGGGTTAAGCTATGAAAACGCGTTTTTTGGGTAATTCCGGTTTGAAAGTTTCTGAATTATGTTTCGG
>JAHJRJ010000260.1 GCA_018830765.1 Bacteroidota bacterium
GAGAAGGGAAATAATCAATAGTTGAAGAGTTTTTGTGGATTCTTTAAAGATGATTAAACTTATTGCAGCAAATAAAAATATCAGTATCAGAAAACCGAGCAAGTACCACAAGGCAAAAGAGAATTGCCATCCGACGATTATACCGAATATGAACGGGATGCAGAATTTTACAGCCGGTCGGTTTAACAACATCATTTTAGATTTTAGATTTCACCCGCCCGACTGTCCCGAACATTCGGGACGGGCGGGGATTTCAGATTTTAGATTTTTGACTCGACCCGATCCAAATTAGATAAAAAGATGGCTTTAACCCAAAATATTTAAAATTGCCGAAGATATTTGAGTAATGTTCTTCACCGGTTGAAAAACTTTTCTTTTCTGTTCATTTCCGACAAGGAATAACGGGACAGGATTTCGAGTATGAGATTTTGTCGAAAGGTCTTCAATATTGCCATGGTCGCTCGTTAGAACGAGCAGCATCCTCTTTTTATCAAATTCCTCCATAACTCCGCCAATCAACCCATCAATTTTTTCCAACTCTTCCTTAGCTTTTTCCATTGATTGACTGTGTCCCGCGTGATCCGTAAAGAAATATTCATACATAACAAAATCGTAATGATTTAAGAAACTCACTAATCTTTTGCCAGCATTGAACGGAGTTAATTCGGGCATAGATGGAAATCCCATCGAATTCCAACGCTGGTTGGTGATATCGGAAGAAAGGGCAAGTCCATTTTTTAATTTATGGTGGTCGTTTAAATTATTTCCGCTCAAAAGCCACGCTAATGTAGTAACTGTTCGGCGAGATTGGTGATTTTCCATATACTCGAAATATCTTGGCGGATAAGCATTAACGTAAAAAACCTTTTTTCTTTTTTGTTTGAGTTTGATAAAAATATTTTTTTTGGAAATTACTTTTTTGAGCGTTGAATACGGATAGGGCCCGAAATGTTTCCCGATAATTTGGGGGGCGTTGACGCCGCAGAACAATGCTGTCTGACCAGTACCGCTTTGTGGAAGTCCCTCGACGCCGAGAGTCGCATTAAGCGACGATACCGCCGTTCCATTCGAGTTAAATTTCTTCGACCTCAGATATGGAATGTTCCCTTCCAATAATTTTTGAAGAGTTGGTAACGAAGCAGAAAAAAAGGGATTAACAGAAGAATTTTTTTTTCCGATTCCAACACCATCTAAAAATATCATCAATACTCGAGGTGACTTCATCTTTTTGATTTACGGTTTTTCACAGCTTCGTTCCAAGCCATTTCAATCTTATCGTATTTCTCACTCAACGTTTCTTCGAATACTTGTTCCACCGTTTTTATTCCGTCGAATCCAATAAAAATCGAATCAACTTTTTGTTTGCCGTACCGGTCAACCAAAAACTTCATCACCTGGGATAATTTAGAGTAAAGGTAAACTAAATCTTTTTCCCTCTTTGCCTGATTTATTTCCTGTTGAAAATCCAAAAAACTGATTGCTCGTAGTATTGTCGGGGTTCCATATTTTTCAAGGTCGCCGCCTGCATAGATTCCGTATGCTTCCGATAACCAACGAGGGCAGCCGTTATCGTTAGCTGCTGAGAGAATGCTCAAAGCCACTACCCGCGAAACGATATTCACTCTCATTCCTTTTTCATCTAACTTCGACGGTGCAGATAAAAATATAATCCCGTTGGAATACGTCCCTTCTTCCTTCAACGTGGATTGTGATTCTTGAATATACTTCTTCTCGGTTTTATAGATTCTTACTTCTACCGGTAACTTGTTAGGCGTGAGGTTCAAACGCTTCGTCCATTCTTTGAATTGCAATTCCAGGTCGGATGCAATTGACTTTACTGCCGGGCTTGAAATGCTTCGTTCGTATTTGATAAGAAAATTTTTAGATTTGTATGAATTGAATTGGGTCTTCGGTTGAAAACCGAAAATTAAATTTACAAACATTATGGCCAGCACGAAAACTATTATTTTATTCACGTCAACTCCCGTTGTTTTTAGTTTTTGATTCTAACATTATTGTTACCGGTCCGTCGTTGATCAAACCGACGTCCATCATTGCACGAAAGACCCCAGTTTTCACTTTAATATCGCCGACAATTGAGCGGAGATGTTTTACAAAAATATCATACAACATTTCAGCTTTGTCGGGTGGTGCGGCATCAGTAAAACTCGGCCTATTGCCTCGTCGAGTGTCGGCATACAAGGTAAATTGTGAAATCACGAGGGCACCAGCGTTTACGTCGAGCATGGATAAATTCATTTTTTCTTGGCTGTCTTCAAAAATTCTTAAGTTCGCACATTTTTCAGCAAGATATTTTGCATCCTGTTCATTATCGTTAACC
>JAHJRJ010000261.1 GCA_018830765.1 Bacteroidota bacterium
AGTATAAGGTTAAGGTCGAGTGATTTTAGCACTTCTGCCGTCGGAGTTGCAAATATACGTCCTGTCTCGTGTGGGAATACAAACGCTCGATTTGCCACCTGTTCAGTGTTAATCGCTGATGTATCTTCTTGTGCATCAACGAAATTAAATAAAATAAATTGTGCCCAAACGAGAATGAATAAAATGAAGGTTTTAGAATATTTTTGTTTGTTCATGGCTAATCTCCTTTTATTGACTGCATAAAAATACTCACTTCGCATTTGAATTCAAAATGATGAGTGTTAAACCTTTGCGTCTTCGTGTCTTCGTGGTGAAGGTTTTATTTTCTTTTAAAAAGAAGATATTTTTTAACCCCGAAGACTCTAAGACACGAAGAAACATTAATAATATTTTACTTTGGGATTTGTTTAATTTCACGCAAAGACCGCTAAGAGATCGCAAAGGTCGCAAAGAAAAAGACTCCGAAATCAGAAATCCCCGCCCGTCCCGAATGTTCGGGACAGTCGGGCGGGTAAATTCTAAAATACTACCCGATTACAACCGGTTCCAGTTTTTTCTCATCACGATAACTCAATTCACCCGTGCGGCGCTTCGTTTGCATCTGTTCAAGATAACGTTTCAAAAAGAATGCAATCGTCTCAATCCTTATTTTTATAGAACCCTTCGGCTTGTTCTCGTCGATATCTTTGAAGCTGAAGTAAGGCGTACGGCTCGCTTCCAAAATATCTTGTATGAGCGTGTAAATGGGCGCATCGTGACCACACCTGAAATTCGATAATTCGATTACTACCAGATTCGGATGCCGGGCAGCAAACTTGGCAGCCCATATTTTTTTATTCGTGTTCTCACTGTACGAATTTTTCCAAACGTCACTTATATCCATCGCATCTACGTCTTCATCGTGAAAAACTCTTCTCAAAATATCTTCATCAGCCGGGAGACAATCCTGAAAAAGGATCGGATAGCCGAGTTTTTGAAATTCCTCCGGTATCCCGTGGTTAATTCCGGGGTCGTTATGATATGGGCGAGCAAGAATGACGATACCTATTCTGTTTTCACGCTCGATCATTTCAAGGACCTCTCTTCCTTTCTGCTTCAAGTTCAATTGGAAATTATGCAGCCCCTTGTAAGCTTCCTCAACCGCTGCGATGTTTTCCTTTTCTGTTAATCCTAATGTCGTTTCTAACTCAGCAAACAATTGCCGCGCAGTAAGTTCTGGTTCAAGTAAATTTAAAAACGGATTTATAAATTTTACGCCGAACTGTTTAAAGATGTCGTTCTCCTTTACAAATGCTGCCTTCACGGCAAAAGGTGTTGCTACAGCAGTCGGGCATCCTCTATGGTCAACGCAGTTTACCAACTCACTCGGCATCGAATCTATACTCGGGAGGAAAATTATATCTATCTTCTTTCGTTTGTGCTGCACGTATAGTAAGTTGTGAATGTGCGGAATGCCTAACTTGCTCGGATAGCACGGGTCAATGTTTCCCCGTTTTGCACCTTCGCGGTATAGTTGTTCCGATGTGTATTCCGAGTAAACAAGATTGCCTGGTAAAACTCCTAAGCTTTCGAAATACGCGCTGAAGAACGGATTGAACGTGTAAAGATTCAACAATCGCGGAATGCCGATAACTAATTTTCTCCTCTGTTCTTTTAGTGAGCGGAGTTTTCTATATACCTTCGGCGGATTTACCGGCTGCCATACTTTTTTCCCTGCGAATTCTATTAAATTAGGATTGCGCGCTTTAATTTCGGAAATCTGTTTTTGGATATCTTTCATTCCCTCCAAATCGTCCACAGTTCCTTTTTCACAGGTCGCGATGATGATTCTTTCTTTCCGTGAACCGTTAGATTTTCCGTTTGGCTTATTCGGTACAACTTCAATACGTCCGGTACGTGTTTGTTCGGCTCCTTGTTTGTACGCAAAAGTCTCATCTAAACTAAACTCGTGGGGGTGATGAGTGTAAATATCTATGAAAGTGCGGAGACAGTTATTTTTGCAGAAGATGCAGCGCGTACTCTCGTCGCGAGTCGAATTATGTTTTATTGATGCAACCAAATCGAAGCCGATGAAATTTGTTTGTTTAGTCCCGTTAAAAACACGTGCAGATTCCAAAGCTGCACCGATTGCACCGCTCTCACCCGTATGCGGATGTATTCGAATAGTCGGCGATTCGTTCAGATAATCAAATCTTTCATGAATAAAATCGACCTGGGCTTTTACCGCAGCTAAATTATGCTGCGTTCCCCCTTGCAGAATAAAATGCTTTCCGAATTTTGCAACGTTCGGCATCTTTGCGATATAAAGCCAAATATTCTTCGGAAGAACTTTCGCTAACCCTGCCAATATTTCTTCGGGTTTCCAGCCCTGTCTTTGGAAATCGACTATATCCGATTGTAAAAAGACCGCGCAGCCATAACTAAACTCAGGAACACGCTTTGCTCTAAATGCGTAGTCAGCGTAATCTTCCACCTTATAACCTAAACTCTCAGCCGTCGCTTGCAGAAAATAACCGTTACCGGCGGAACATTGTGTGTTCAGTTTGAAATCTACTACACGTCTGTCTTTCAGGATTATGATTTTAATATCCTGACCTCCAACATCACAAATCACATCCACTTCTTCGAAGTAGTGCAGAGCCGAAATCATATGAGCAACAGTTTCAACCAACGCTACGTCGGAGCCAATGCAATCTTTCAAAATATCTTTTGCGTAACCCGTTACACCGACACTTAGAACGTTGAGTTTCGCGCCTTGATTCTCGATTTGGGATTGAAGGTTTAAAAGTATCTCTTTCGTATCCTCTATCGGATTTCCTTTTGAGAGACGGTAATCTTTGGCGATTAAATTTTTATCGGTATCTAGAAGAACTGCTTTCGTAGAAGTGGAACCTGCATCTATTCCGATAAAAACATCTACAATTTGTCCATGATGATATTGCGGAATCTCAAAAGAAGGGAGTTTGTATTCATCAATAAATTTTTTAACGTCGTCCGTGTTCTTCCATAAACCTCTTCCGCTAAGTTTGACTTTCAAATCTCCTCTATCGCCGGATATATAATCTTGTAACCGTTTCCAACCTCTGTATAAACCGATCTGTTGGTCTTCGCCTTTACCGAATTCTACGGCTCCTATAGCAGCGTACAATTCTGAGTTTTTCGGAACCTTGATTAAGTCTTCCGGGTCGATGTTATCCGGGAGTTCTACATCTCGTTCTTTCCAAATTAATGGAATGTTGAACTGCCAAGCTTCAACTAAACCCTTCAAGAAGGTATGCGGACCGCCCAATAACAAAACGCACGGTA
>JAHJRJ010000262.1 GCA_018830765.1 Bacteroidota bacterium
TAAACCCGATACCACATATCGACCCAATCGGCTCAATTGTAGTCCCACTTTTTTCTTTATTAATTGCCGGACGTATTTTTATCGCTTGGGCAAAACCGGTTCCTGTAAATCCTTTAAATTTCAGGGACTTTCGTCGGGACGATATTCTCGTTTCGGTCGTCGGCCCTGTATCTAACATTCTTCTAGCTTTTGCTTGTACAATTCTAGCAATAATCTCCTTACTCTTATATCCAACTGTTCAAGCGTTTAACTCGGATGTATTGCTCGAAACATGGGTCTTCTTATATAAAATGTTTTATGGCGGCATCTTTCTTAACATAATTCTTGCAGTCTTTAATATGTTGCCGATACCTCCGCTCGACGGATCGCACGTCGTTGCATCGTTACTGCCCGATTCGGTAAGCGATCAATACCGCAACATCGGTTTTTTCGGTATTTTTTTCATTCTCTTCTTAATGCGTATAGAAGGTTTCAAGGCAATATTTTTCGGAATAATTGAAACTATTGCTTTTCCATTCATGCTGTTATTAAACGTATTCGCATAATAAACATTCATATCAAACTAAAATAACGTTATGAAACTTTATGATGTAGCAATTGTAGGTGCGACCGGATTAGTCGGAAGAAAAATCATCGAGGTGCTGGAAAAACGTAACTTCCCAGTTGGAAAATTACGTCTGCTTGCAACAGATAAATCCCTCGGCGCGCAAATAGATTATAAGGGAAAAACTTACGATGTAGAAAAATTAACACCCGACTCGTTTAAAGGGTATGAGTTTGTGTTTTTCTCTGCGGGCGGACCCGTCAGTAAGGAGTACGCCCCGATTGCCGTCCGATCCGGTGCGTTAGTGATCGATAACAGTAGTTTCTTTCGAATGGAAGAAAGTGTCCCGCTCGTCGTTCCCGAAGTAAATCCTAAACAGGTTCTCAAACATAAAGGCATAATCGCAAACCCGAATTGCTCGACTATTCAAATGGTGGTTGTATTGAAACCACTGCACGATAGATGGAAGATTAAAAGAATTGTAGTCGCAACTTACCAGGCAGTTACGGGCGCGGGTCAACACGCGATTAACCAGCTTGAAGATGAACTACAAAATGTCCCGGTGCGATACAAAAAATTTCCACACCCTATCGCTTATAACTGTCTGCCTCACATAGATATATTCTACGATCATGGCTACACACGTGAAGAATGTAAAATGGTGAATGAGACAAAAAAAATTATGGAAGACCCGACTCTAAAAATTACCGCAACCTGCGTGCGGGTTCCTACAATTGGCGGCCATAGCGAAGCAGTAAATGTCGAATTCGAAAAACACTTCGAAATTTCCGAAGTTAAAGAAGCGCTCAGAGCAGCGCCGGGTATTGTTGTGCAGGATAACCCGCAACAAGATATTTATCCGATGCCGATTTGGGCTCACAACCGCGACGAAGTTTTTGTTGGAAGAATCCGTAAAGATGAAACAGTAAAGAATGGACTTAACCTATGGATAGTATCAGATAATTTAAGAAAAGGCGCAGCAACGAATGCGGTCCAGATTGCTGAAGAATATATCTTGAGAAAGGGTTCATGAAGAAACCTTTCCGCGAAAGATTAAAAGATGGTCCCATACTTTGCGACGGCGCTATGGGAACGCTTCTCGATTTATACGAATACGATGAGATGCCGCATGAAATACAAAACCTCAAAAATCCCGATATTATTGAGCGGATTCACCGGGAGTATATCGAAGCCGGTTCGGAAATTATCGAAACGAACACATTTTCTGCAAATCGCTTCCGTCTTGCCGAATACCACTTAGAGGAGAAGGTAAGAGAAATAAATCTAAAGGGTGTAGAAATTGCCCGCCGCGCTGCGGGCGATACTGTTTATGTCGGCGGGGCAATCGGTCCCACTGGAAAACTTCTCGAACCGATTGGAAAAGTAAAGCGGCAAGAAATTCGCGACGCATTCAAAGAGCAAACAGAGTATTTACTCAAAGGCGGCGTCGATCTGATTATGCTCGAAACTTTCGTAAGCACACAAGAGCTTGACGAAGCAATCGAAGCCGTGAAATCGCTAACCGACATTCCGCTTGTCGCCCAAAAA
>JAHJRJ010000046.1 GCA_018830765.1 Bacteroidota bacterium
TATATACTACTTGAATTGGAAAGTGTATGTATTTGTTAATTGCATTGAACTTAACTATCAATTATGGAAACACTGTCGCGAGCTGAGTATACTTCTACCGATTTAAAACAATTTGAAATTTCAATTCAAGCCGGTCTCAATACCCGAGATCGGCTTTAATTTTTAATCAAAACCATTCACCCTTTTTTCTATATTTTACACGTGGAAATTTTAACTAAACAAAATCGGAATGGGATATGGATAACAAGAGGAAGCTTTGGATTTTATTAAGTTTCTCATTGAAAAGCATCAAATGTCGAACTACAACACGAAATCTCAAAGCTACGTCTTCAAGAAAAGTGAGATATCTTATTGATACAAATTATACGTTGCATTCGATCGGATTACTTCTCATTCATAGAAAACTGAACAATTGAAATATATTGTCGAGTCCTCACAAAAATTTAAGTTAGATTTTGACGATGCTTATCAATATTCAACATCTGAAAAATACGACTTAATAATTGTCAGTTTCGATAAAGATTTTGATAGAACTCAAAGAGGCAGAATACAACCGGCGTGAATGTTTCATATTTAGTATCTTTTATCTATATTTGAAATATGGAAATTGCTCCTCAAAAATATAAAGCGCCCGAGATTTACGGCGACCATTGGTTCAACGCAGAACCGCTGCCGATTTCTGCTCAAAAGGGTTCCGTAATTCTGCTCGTTTTTTGGGATTTAACTTGTCAGCAATGTAAACGCGGCTTTCCGTACGTAAAGGAATGGTTCAGACGTTATTCGGACATCGGTTTGATAATTATTGGTGTTCATACACCGAAATTTCCTTTCGAGAAAGACCCTATCTATGTCGAAAAAGCAATTCGACAAAACGAAATTAATTATCCCGTCGTAATGGATAATGAATATTTTATTCATACGGCTTATAGAGTTCGCACTGTTCCTTCACATTTCATCATAGATAAATCGGGATTTATAAGGTACATACAGGAAGGCGAAGGTTCATACGCTGCGACAGAATCTTCAATTCAATCACTTTTAAAAGATGCCGGCTACTACGGGGATTTTCCGTTCGTCATGGAACCGGTTCGCGATGAAGACCGCCCCGGTATCCCTTTCTACCGGGCGACGCCGGAAATTTTAGTCGGTTATCAACACAGCAACATTGGCAATACTGAAGGATATTTTCCGCAAGCAATCAATTTTTACACTGACCCCGGAATATATTTAGAAGGAAGAGTGTATCTTCATGGTAACTGGTTCATCAACAAATACTTTGTAAAATTAGAAAACGAGGAGGCAGCAGAAGGATATATTACTTTCGTTTACAACGCAAAAGAAGTAGGTGTCGTGTTAAACCCCGAAGGTGAAAAAGGGTTCCAGGTTTTTGTGTCTCAAGACGGGAATTTTCTTACGCAGGGAAATGCCGGTAAAGATATTAAGTTTGACGACGATGGGAAAAGTTTTTTGATAATCGATGAACCGAAACTATTCCATGTCGTCAATAATCATGAACATGGTGAACATAATCTTAAACTCGTCTCGCGATCCAATGGATTCGCATTCTACGGCGCTTCCTTTGTTCCGGCTCCTATCCAAGAATTAATTTCATGACAAGAATAACTCAACTTTTCAAAATACGTTATCCGATTATACAAGCGGGAATGGTTTGGGTTTCTGGGAACAAGCTCGCCTCAGCAGTTTCGGAGGCAGGTGGATTAGGATTAATCGGGGCGGGTTCGATGAAGCCGGAGTTGCTTCGTGAGCATATTAGAAAAGCTTTCACAAAAACAAGCCATCCATTCGGAGTAAATATTCCGCTTTTGCGCGGAGATGCCGAAGAGTTGATAAACGTTACAGTAGAAGAAAACGTAAAAATTGTTTTTACATCTGCAGGCCATCCCGGGAAATTTATAGATAAGTTAAAAAAATCAAGTTGTATAGTAACGCATGTTATCCCATCTGTGAAGTATGCATTGAAAGCCGAGAGCGTTGGTTGTGATGCTGTTGTGGCTGAAGGTTTTGAAGCCGGCGGTCATAACGGTTTAGATGAAATAACAACTATGGTTTTAGTCCCGCAAGTTGTTGATGCTGTAAAAATTCCTGTGATAGCAGCAGGTGGAATTGCAGATGGACGCGGGATGGCAGCAGCATTTGCCCTCGGTGCTGAAGGAGTTCAAATAGGAACTCGCTTCGCGGCTTCCGTTGAATCATCTGCCCACGAAAATTACAAGCAGGCAATTGTGAATGCGAAAGACGACAGCACAGTTTTGATTATGAAGAAAGTAGTTCCTGTGAGGTTGATAAAGAATAAATTTGCCGAGAAAGTTATCGAATCAGAGAAACGCGGCGCAACGAAAGGAGAATTGATTGAGTTGCTCGGAAAGGGCCGTGAACGCACGGCAATTTTTGAAGGAAACTTAGACGAAGGCGAGATAGAAGCAGGACAGATTTCAGGACTGATAAAAGAAATTCTGCCTGCGGGCGAAATAGTGAGAAAGATTGTTGATGAATATTTTATGGTAGTTAAAAACATAAAGGATAACTAAATGGCTAATCCGACAAAAACAAAATATGTTACTGATAACAAGGGTAAGAAAATCGCCGTTGTAATCGCTATTAAAGAATACGAAAAGATGATTGATGAACTGGATGATTATTACTGTCGTAAAGAATATGATCGAGTAAAACCAAAAACAGATAAAGAATTAGAAAAAGGTGAATTTATAACTCTTGACGATTATTGTACAAAGAGAAGTTTTCGTAATAAACGAAAAAATGTACGTAAATCTGCATGACTTATATTATTATAATTCCGAAGAGTGTAACAAAACAGATAGATATTCTCCCAACTAAAGTTGCAGATGAGATATTGGACAAGATTGGTTATTTGAAGCACAATCCGAGGCCCATAAATGCAAAAAAAATGAAAGGTTCTAAAGGATATCGTTTAAGAGTTGGAAACTACAGAGTGATATATGATATCGATGATGTTGGGAAACGGATATTTTTACGTCGTGTTGGACATAGGAGCAATATTTATAAGCACAATGGAACTTAATTTCACGACGGATTAATACGTAATGGATGGATAATCACAGACGGTAATTTGAAAACATTCTCAGACATATTAAAACAAAAAGTAATCATCTTCGACGGGGCAATGGGGACGAATTTGCAATCCCAAAACTTAACCCCCGATGATTTCGGTGGCGAAAAATATTACGGCTGCAATGAATATCTCGTTGTAACTAAACCTTCGGCGATAGAAAAAGTCCACAGCAATTTTTTGATTGCCGGTTGCGACGTCATCGAAACGAATACCTTCGGCGCCACATCGGTTGTACTTCAAGAATACAACCTCGCTGAAAAATCATACGAGCTAAATTACAAATCGGCTCAACTTGCGAAACGAATAGCGGACGATTTTAGTAATGCGAATCAAAGACGGTTTGTCGCGGGTTCAATGGGTCCAACTACAAAGCTCCCATCACTCGGACACATTAGCTTCGTAGAAATGCAGAAGTCATACTACATCCAAGCTAAAGGACTTATCGAAGGCGGCGCTGACTTGCTAGTAATTGAAACGTGTCAAGATATTCTACAGTCAAAGGCAGCACTTGCAGGTGTTTTCTCTTGCATGCATGATATACAGAAGAAAATTCCAGTCATAGTTTCCGTAACTATCGAATCCACTTCTACGATGTTACTCGGTACCGAAATTTCAGCAGCATTAACCACACTTGAACCGTATCCTATCGATGTGTTAGGAATAAATTGTGCCACTGGTCCAAAAGAAATGTCGGAACCAATCAGGTTTCTTTCTTTTAACAGTCCTTTGCCAATTTTTTGTATGCCGAATGCAGGCATTCCGGAAAATGTTGGAGGGAAGGCGCATTACCATTTACCTCCCGACGTATTTGTCGCATCACTTTCTCATTTCGTAAAAGATTTCGGAGTTAATATAGTCGGTGGGTGTTGTGGAACGACTTCCGATCACATTAAAAAACTCGCCGAGTCAGTAGGGTCGCTGGCACCGTTAAAACGGAAGTGGGAATTTACACCGTCTGTATCAAGTTTGTATCAGAGTGTTCCACTACACATAGAACCGGCGCCCGTTCTGATCGGTGAACGAACAAACGCGAACGGAAGCAAACTTTTCAGAGACCTTCTATTGAAAGAAGACTGGGAAGGTATTGTTGCGTTGGGCAAAGATCAAGTTAAAGAAGGCGCACATATACTCGACTTGTGTGTGGCATACGTAGGTCGCGATGAAAAAAAAGATATGTGCGAAGTAGCCTCACGATTCAATACACAAATTACAGCACCGTTGATGATAGATTCAACCGACCCATCAGCGATTGAAGCAGCGCTACAAAGATACGCGGGGAAAGCTATAATTAATTCTGTGAATCTTGAAGATGGTGAGAAACGTTTTGCCAAAATAATGAACCTTGCTACTAGATACGGTTCGGCGGTTGTTGCACTGACTATCGACGAAGAAGGGATGGCAAAAACTGCAGCCAGAAAATTTGAAATAGCCGAACGTATCCGACAACTCGCACTCGAAAAGTATCGAATGAAGGAGGAAAACCTGATTTTTGATACGCTGACCTTCACACTCGGGTCGGGCGACAAGGATTTTCGAAATGCAGGCGTGGAAACACTGGAAGCCATCGGGTTAATCAAAAAGAATTTCCCGAATGTTAAAACGAGCTTGGGTATAAGTAATATTTCATTCGGTCTAAAACCACAAGCACGTGTTGTTTTGAATAGTGTATTTTTACGTTATGCAATCGAGTATGGTCTCGACATGGCTATCGCCCACGCAGGTAAAATTATGCCGCTGTACAAAATCAAAGACGAGGAACGCGAGATCTGTCGTAAGCTAATATTCAACGAATTGACTGAATCTTACAATCCGCTGAAAGAATTCATCAATTATTATTCTGATCATAAAAAAGAAGGTCGTGAGGTCGAAACCAAAACTCTATTACCGGTGGAGGAGAGACTCAAATTTAATATAGTCGATGGCGATAAAAATAATCTCACAAATAATCTGGAAGAGGGGTTAAAAAAATATAAACCGATCGATATCATAAATAACATCCTTTTAGATGGGATGAAGGTAGTAGGCGAGTTATTTGGAGGCGGAAAGATGCAGCTTCCGTTCGTTTTGCAATCGGCTGAAGTGATGAAGGCGGCAGTCGCCTACCTTGAACCATACATGGAAAAAGTAGATGCACAGGCGAAAGGCACCATGGTATTGGCTACCGTAAAAGGTGATGTTCACGATATCGGAAAAAATCTTGTGGATATAATATTATCAAATAACGGATACAAAATAATAAACCTTGGAATTCGTGTTCCTGTCGAAAAAATCATTCAAGCAACCGAAGAGTACAACGCAGACGCCATCGGAATGAGCGGATTGTTGGTAAAGTCAACTGCGATTATGAAAGAGAACCTTGAGATAATGAACGAAAGAGGAATTACAATCCCCGTTGTGCTCGGCGGCGCAGCATTGACGAGAAGGTTCGTGGAAGAGGACCTGCGTTCGATTTATGGGGGCAGTGTTTCTTATGCAAACGATGTTTTCGATGGACTTTATTTTATGGAGAATCTTTCTCAACAAAAATATAAGAGAAAAGATATCCTCGAAGCAAAAGAAAAGAAAATTACTATTTCTGCTAAA
>JAHJRJ010000263.1 GCA_018830765.1 Bacteroidota bacterium
CTTCGTCGGATTCTCAAAGTTTCATCCACTCATCCATTAAAGCGGATTCGTGGGAAACTTTGGAAGAACCCGCTACCCCTTGTTCGAAAATTACCCACGAGTGAGACGGAAGCGGGACACCCCAAGCGTGAGCAAAAAAAAAGCCACATATATTCTATGTAGCTTGATTGTCGGAACGGCGGGATTTGAACCCGCGACCCCTTGCACCCCAAGCAAGTGCGCTAGCCGGGCTGCGCTACGTTCCGAGATGTAATTAAATTTTCAATAAATTTTCTTTTCTTATGGGATTTTATTTCACGCTCACGAATTACTGCTCCGCTTCGTGTCTTAAATTTCTCATGGTACACTAACTTCCAAGGACGGTTCGGCTTTGTATATTGAACTTCACCATTATTGTGTTTTGTCAATCTTACCGGAATATCTTTAGTCTGTCCAATATAATATGAACTATTCTTTTCACTCTGTAATATATATACGAAATATTCCATAACAAAGTGCGCTAGCCGGGTCCCGTCACGCCTGCGGCGTGACGAGGATTCACGTCCCGTTCTAACTTTCGTTTGAACCGGGACGGAACTGCGCTACGTTCCGAAAAAACACTCAACCACTTAGCTGCTAAACTACTAATATATTTCTTACGTCAACCTTACCAACATCTCTTCAAAGAATTTCTTTATCTCAATCAAATCATTGCGCAAACGATTTTCAACCGGTTTTGGCGGAGCGTCTGTTTGCTCGGTGGCTGGAGGTATCAGCTCAAGTTGCTCGCCACCCTCATTGTCGTGGATATACGAGTGCAAAACCTGCTTTGCCCCTTCGATAGTGTAACGTTCGTCTCTTAGCAACTTCTTTATATACAAAATCATCTTTATATCACGATTCGTATAAATTCGATTGCCTGCGCGATTTTTTGCCGGCTGAAGTTGCTCGAATTCCGATTCCCAATACCTTAAAACATACTGTTCGAGGTCGGTTATTTTACTAACCTCGCTTATCGAGTAGTAAAGTTTTTTAATGCCGAGTTGTTTCATAAAACACTCTTGATGTTTGTAAAATGCGATTGTATAATAATAAAATTCCGATTTAAAGGCAAATGGTTTAATTCATGCTTTCTATAATCACAAACGCTATCACAACCGATTCCGAGTGTGAGATGGAGATGAGAACTTTTTGACCCGTGAGCAATTCTTTCATCTTACCCGTCAATATAATGGCAGGCTTGCCCGACGAATCGTTCGTAACTTCAACATCTTTCCATCTAAAGCCGCTACTCCATCCGGTCGAAATAGCTTTTGCTACGGCTTCTTTTGCTGCAAACCGTGCAGCAAGATGTTGCACAAATTCTTTTTTCGATTGCGCATACTGTAACTCAGTTTTGGTAAAAACTTTTTCCAAAAACCTGTTCCCGTAATCATTAACCGATTTCTTGAAGCGCATAATTTCTACAACATCTATTCCTATTCCTGAAATCATATTTATCACAATTTATTTTCCGATTGAACAATTTCTATTAATTCCTGAACATCGTCAATCTCATAATCTGCGCCGGAGTTTAGCGTTCCGAATGTGTCGCCGTATCGTGCAAAAACGGTTTTCATACCGACTTTAGACGCGCCGACAACATCGCGTTCAGCCCAATCTCCAACCATCAAAGCTTCGGAACCGTTCACTCCGAGCGCATCAAGAACTTTTTGAAACGGTACCGGACTTGGCTTTCTCTCGCCCGTGTCGTCGAACGTAACAATGCAATCGAATATATGATGAAGATTCAAATAACAAAGCCGCAGCCAAGCTTCTCTTGAGGGTGCGTCTGATACTACCGCCAACTTCATCCCTAACTTTGTAAGTTCTATTAGTGTCAGATAAACGTGAGGATAGGGAACGAGTGCAGCTTCGCGAGCACGACGGTATGCTATTATTCCCGCTGATAATATTTTATAATCAACTTTCTGAAAAATATCGTACATCAACTGGTCGAACACACTTTGAAATTCCATTCCGCGTTCTTTATAGATAGCATCGATGCGTGAATGAACTTCCGCTTTCGGCAGTTGCAAACCCGCATCTATCATCGAATTAACGGCAGCGTCTATCGCGAGGCGCTTCATCGCCATAAAATCTACTAACGTATTGTCCAGGTCGAATACAACTGCACGTATCATTTTATTTTTTCCTTTGTGATTCCGTTTTTCCCCGCCTCACCTTTTTTGCGGGCGACTTCATCTTCTATATATTGACGCACTGCTGGTTTCACAAAAACATTCTCAATGCCGATTTCATAAATTCCTTGTGCCAATACTGATGTTTTGCGATTATCAAATATTCTTTTATTAACCATAAGAATTTTTTGATCTTTCAAAATGCAATATCCGCCGTCAAAATCACCTTTTTCATATCTTACTTTGATTCCGAGTTGTGCGGCTAATTCTTCCAATTCTTTTATTAATAGTTCCTGATTCATACTTATGTATCGTAACGCTTTAACGGTTGAAAAACCACTAACCCGATGATTGTGTAATAACAAAACTGAGCAATTATAGGAACGCCCGATAATGCCGCTATTCTGTGTATGAGCAATTTCCTGAATTCAACTAACTCGCCTTGTGTGAATAAGTCTTGATATATCATCCTGCCGTCTAACACCAATGTGTAGATTTCAACGGGTGTAAAGATATAAAATAAAATTGCGCTCATCATCAGCCAACCATTCTGCTTCAATCTTAGTCGTGTCGTTGTTAGAAATGTTATTCCTGCAATCCAGATGACAATGTAAGAGATGAATATTACAATAGAACTTTTCGATATCAAACCAAAAACAGAACGTTCGACTAACGGATTGATATTGGGCTCAAAGTCGAGCGTTCCCATAATCAGAATATCGTTTCCGATTACGGCTCTGATATTTATTCCACCGAGCCAAAATATTGTTCCAACGAGAATAACTAATAGGGAAACTTTAGCAGTTCGGGTTTCTTTAAATATTGGTAGATGATTCATCGCAGATAAAAATAAAATAATTTGAGGATATTTCCAAAATCAGAGTTTGAAATATTGGTAGTATTCTTGATTTTGAATGAAATACTTCAGATATTTTAACCGGATAAGGAGTATTAAGTTGTAGTTACAACAAACACAGGCGGTAGCTGGATAACAATTAGCAAATCACCTCTCCCGAATCGCTACGTAACGAGTATCGCAATTCACGAAACGAATTCCGATAATGTTTGGGTCGGCTTCTCGGGCTACAACACTAACACAAAAGCGACACCGGGTCACATTTTTAGGAGTACAAACAGAGGATCTACTTGGACGGACGTAAGCGGTAATTTACCCGACATCCCCATTAACGCAATCATCATCAACCCGATGTATGAGAATAATATTCTGGTGGGACAGTATGGACCCAACAAAACAACGGAATGGCGAATGTGGTTGTTGCCGACTTAGACTTGCGCGGCGATTATTTTGTTACAGATTTTCTAATTGCATTGCATTAGAAAAAGTGAAAAACTCTTTTGCTACAAACCATTAGACATTAACAAGTTACTGGAAGTAACTATTTTCTATTGCATTTTTCGGGTTTAAAGCTCTGCTAACGGTTTTCGCACCGAGTGATACAATCTATCCCGGCGATACTAATAACGACGGCATCGTTGATGCGCGAGATTTGCTTCCGATTGCACAATACTACGGAAACACGAGCTATCCGCGTGTAAATCCGTCGCTCAATTGGTCGCCGCAACAACTTAGCGGTCCGTTCTTGCCGATACAAGCCGCTTACGCAGATGCTAATGGTAATGGTACGGTTCACGCAAGCGATGTTCAAGCAATTATTCAAAATTGGTTTTTCACTCGTAACCCGCTTTCTATGCAACCCGTCAATCGAGTAGCCGTCTGCGAAGAACTTTTAAATTCTATGGAAATTAATCCTACATCTGTTCCGTTGAGAGAAATACGGAGCGAGATTGTTCGTTACCGCTCGGAATTACTAAACGTACCGAAAGATTGGAAGTTAGAACAAAACTATCCAAATCCATTCAACCCGGGCACAAAAATAAGATTTAACTCTCCCGAAGAGGTATCTTCTGTCAAGCTACTCATTTACGATATCACAGGAAAATTGATAAAGGAGATGCGTAAAACTAATCTCCTTCCCGGTTATAAATAATATCCGGCTATATAGAAAATTTTTGATTTCACACTTTTTTTTCATTATCTTAACCTCAAATAAACATTAACTTTACAACTGATACTAAAACCGGAGATTAGCCGATGCCTCGGTTAAATTTGTTATTTCTCTTTATAATATTTATTGCGCTCACAATTTCTTCCTGTTCCCCAAAGGAAGATGCAATTACAACAAAAGATCAATTATACGTTTATCTCGATACGCTTGAAGCGAAATACGAGGATGCGTGTATTGCAACGGGTTTAGCAAATTGGAATTTGTATGCGAGAGAGGGAAAACCGAACCTCAACGCAGCGAAGAAAAAATTCGCCACTATTTTTTTTGACACACTCAACCGCAAAATAATTGAGGAGTGGCGCGCCAAATCGGGGTCGCTTGCCGACGAGATGCTGACCCGACGACTCGAGCTTTGGTCGCGGGGATTCATCGGCGGTAACGTTTATGCCGATTCGCAAATCTCGGCTCTCGAAAACAATCTACAAGAGCTGATTACAAATTTTAATTTCCGGTTCGAAAGCAACAGTATAACTTTAGCTGAATTAGCTAATCGGCTTAAAACCGAAAACAATGAAAAGCAACGGCGTAAACTTTGGCTTACAACAAGTCAGTTATCCGGAAAAGCAGCCGACGATCTAGTTAAACTTGTAAAGCTGCGAAACGAAAAAGCCGCTTCTCTCGGTTTTTACAACTATTATTCTCTCTCGCTTTATTTACAGAGCATTAGGGAAGATTGGTTGCTCAAAAATTTGAACGAACTTGAAGAGAAAACGCGGAATAAGTTCAAAGAATTTATCGAATCTTCAAAAAAGAAATTGAAGATAAAAAAGTTTCATGCGTGGGATTTCGACGCAGCGCTTTACAGATGGGCAACCATATCCGATAACAATTTTCCGAAAGATTCAATCTTTAATATTCTTCATCGCTTCCACCGCAACATCGGATTCAAGGTGGACTCTCTTCCGGTGAAAGAAATTATAAAAGATATTCCATTTGGCGGCTTGAACATAGGCATTCAAATACCCGGCGATTCCCGCTTGATAATCAATCCTATAAACGGTAAGCGGTTTTACAACATTGCTTTCCACGAATACGGACATGCGCTTCAGGCTGTTCACACAAAAGTAAATTATCCGATACTGAAAGGTTACAAATGGATTCCGGGTGTATCAAGCGGCGCTTATTCCGAAGGCGTTGCCGAAATGCAAACCGAATTCGTTGACGATTACGAATGGTTAAAAGCTTTCACAAGCGCATCGCAGGATGAAATCGAAAGATACATTGCGAGTAGAACATTTTCCGATTTGTACTACTTGCGCAGGACACTCAAAGATTTCTTCTTCGAATATGAAGTGTATAAAAATCCGGATAGAGATTTAGCTGAGCTTGAAAGAGAAACATACCTGAAATATTTACTCGTCGAATTAGATGAAAATACTCCTCACAGATTTGCAGCTTCTATTAGGTACACGATGTATCCGTGTTACTACCAGAATTATATTTTGTCGCATATGATATCCGCACAATTATTCGAGGTGCTGGTAAGCAAATTCGGGCCCGGCAGAATTTCCAACCCCGACGTCAGCAAATGGATAATCTCGTACCTCTATGAAAAAGGCGAAACCGAGGAATGGGCAGACCGGATACGCAATGCAACCGGAAAATCGCTGGAAACGGGCGCATATTTAAGAAAATTAAAGATCATGAACTGATTTTTTACTATGAAAAAACTATCAAAAGCTACTACATCAAAAACCGATAAGGAGCCTGAAGAAGTTTTGGATGATTATAAAAGTATAATCGAAATTGCCGACGAGATAATTTTTCGAACAGACATCAAAGGAAAATTTCTATTCGCTAATCCGGCGACCCTGAAAACTACCGGCTATAACGAAGATGAATTTTTTAGAAAGATATTTTTCGACCTTATTCCACCCGAATACTCAAATCCGGTTAAAGATTTTTTTGCCTCTCAAATCAAGAATAAAATCGATAGAACGTATTTCGAATTTCCGGTAACCAACAAATCTGGTAAAATAATTTGGTTCGGGCAGAACACTATTCTTTTGAAAGAGGCTGACAAGTTAAAAGGATTACAATGTATTGCACGCGACATTACTCCGCGCAAACTCGTCGAACAAGAAACGTTAATGCTCGCGAAAATATTAGAGCAAACTACAGAGATGATCCTGATAACCGACAGGCAGGGTATAGTACAGTATGTTAATTCTGCATTCGAGAAAATTACGCAGTACAGCAAATGGGAAATATTAGGGAAAAGAGCCGATGTATTAAGAACTGGCGAAACCACACAAAAATATATCGACGAGGCGTGGGAGAAAGTTCTTAACAAGAAGGTTTGGCACGGAGTAATAAAAAACCGGAAAAAAGATGGCACAGTTTACGACGAAGAGCTTACAATGAATCCGGTTTTCAATGAATTAGGGGAGATCGTAAACATTGTTGAGATTAAAAGAGATATTACCGAGGAGATTAAACAACGCGAAGCGCTTCTTCAAGCTGAACACAGATACAAAGGTATTTTTGATAATGCCATAGAAGGAATTTACCAATCATCGATTGACGGAAAACTACTGACTGCGAACAAGGCATTGCTACAAATGCTCGGATATGAAAGTTTGGAAGAGATGCAATCACTCGATATATCTCAATCTCTTTATGTCAATCCTGATGACCGCAAATCTTTCCAGAAGATTATGGATAAGGACGGCAAGGTTATCGACTATGAGATAAGATTGAAACGCAAAGACGGAACAGAAATAATCGTGCTCGAAAATTCCCGCACTGTAACTGACCTCGAAGGTAATGTAGCATACTACGAGGGGATCATTCAGGATATAACCAAAAGGAAGGAAGCCGAAGAAAAATTTAAAAGAATTTTCGAGAACGCCATCGAAGGTATCTATCAATCTTCGATTGACGGAAAACTAATGACTGCGAACAAGGCATTACTACAAATGCTCGGATATGAAAGTTTGGAAGAGATGCAATCACTCGATATATCTCAATCGCTTTATGTCAATCCTGACGAACGCAAATCTTTCCAAAAGATTATGGATAAGGATGGCAAGGTTATCGACTATGAGATAAGATTGAAACGCAAAGACGGCACAGAAATAATTGTGCTCGAAAATTCCCGCACTGTAACTGACAGCGCCGGAAATATAGCTTACTACGAGGGCATCATCCAGGATATTACCAAACGAAAAGAAGCCGAAAACTCTATCAGGATGTTGAACGCCCAGAAAGATAAATTTCTCTCGATCGTATCGCACGACCTACGCGCGCCGTTCAACAGCATACTCGGTTTTACTGAAATTCTATTGGATGAAACTTCAGAGTTTACTCCTGAAGAGGAAAAAGAGTTCTTGGCGTTCATCAAACAAGCAGCCGAGCAGCAACTCAATCTACTCGGCAACTTACTGGATTGGTCGCGCCTCGAAACGGGCAGAATCCGCTTCGAGCCAAAACCAACTGACTTAAAATCGTTGGTTGATAAATCAATTGTTTCGCTGAAAGGTAATGCGCTCAAAAAGCAAATCAACCTATATTCAAGCATTCAAGAAAATATTACGGTCAATGTTGACGAAAATTTAACCCTTCAACTCTTCGGTAATTTATTATCGAACGCACTAAAATTCACGCCTCAAAATGGTAGTGTGTGGGTTGATATTGACGACTCGGGCATCGATTTCGTAAAAGTATCAGTCAACGACAATGGAATCGGCATCCCGCCAGAAGATTTTGATAAACTGTTCAAAATCGATACGAAATACTATTCGCGAGGGACTGAAGGCGAAGAAGGCTCAGGCTTGGGACTGGCGCTTTGCGCCGAAATAGTCCAAAAACACGGCGGCAAAATCGAAATAAAAAGCGAAATCAACAAAGGAACTTCTTTCATCTTTAGTCTGCCCGCTGTTCGTAAATCTGCTCTTATAGTTGACGACAACAAAGGCGATCGGTCGTTGGCGATGCTCTACGTTCAACAAGCTTTCCCCGATATTATCATACTCGAAGCTTACGAAGGCTACGAAGCAATGTCGTTGGCAATGTCGCGCATCCCATCTATTATAATTGCCGACTTTGCAATGCCGGGTATGGACGGTTTACGACTTATACAAGAATTGAAACAGCAACCGCAAACTCAAAATATACCGGTGATTATTATTACTTCGTTCGAATCGAAAGCCGATGCGGCATCGCTCATCCAGTACGGCGTAAAAGAAATTTTAATTAAACCCCTTACAAAAGAAGGGTTACAAAAAGCGATAGTTAAATATATATGAAATACGTAAGAATTATTTTCACACTCGTTGTAATTCTCACCGTAAATCTTGTCAGTTGCGGAGGAGTAGAGAAAAAAAAATCCGACTCGGGAAAAAGGTTAATCCAACTAGCGAAAGAAACCCTCGAGTTTATCTGGCAGATTGAAGAAAGCGAAATGCGATACAGTCGAAAGAAATCGCCTAACGAATGGAAATTTGCCTATCAATTGAAAA
>JAHJRJ010000264.1 GCA_018830765.1 Bacteroidota bacterium
ATCTTCGTTGATTTAATATAAATTATTGTTCATAGATATACAAATCAGTTAGTCAACTGACTAATCGCAATCATAGACCGACAGATAGGCCAGGCAGTGTATGAGCTTTATGGTTTAACGGAGGAAATAAGGATTGTGGAGAGTATTAAAGATGAATAACGAATATCGAATGTCGAATGATGAATAATGAAGTAATACATTTGATAGACCAAGCAGTATATGAGCTGTATGGTTTAACGGAAGAGGAGATTAGGATTGTCAACGACTCGTAGAGTGGTGGGGAAATGATTGAGCGTAATGTTTTTGCTTGAGACGTTATACGTTTTTTAAAATGTTTTACGTCTTTTGAAACGTGATACGTTTCAAGTTACGCCTACCTGCTGCAGGCATGCGTTCGTTGGTTTGCAGAGAACTTATAGAAAACTACCTCAGTTGTTCAACCTTTTCCTTATTACTTCGCAAGAGCTTGTTGACTACAGTTTGAGTATCAACCCTTTTGCGTTTGGCAAACTCTTGCACAAACTTGGCAACATCAGCATCAAGATATATCGGAAGATTCATACTCGCATTTGCCCGGTAAAATTTTCCCCGTACACCTTTTGAAAAATCGTATTCTTTTTTCATAATGATCACCTTATTGAATATTGTTTAATTTCTTTTTTAGTTGCTCTTCGAGCAGAGATGATTCGTATCCTACAATTGTTAGCATCATTTTCTCTGAACGTGTGAATAACCACAAGTGGGACATCATTCTTGTCTTTTCCGATGGTTATCCATCGGTCTTCTGTTCGACTATGCTCAGTGTCGAAGATAGAAAGCATCAGCAAAATCGGACTTTATTGATATTGCAGAGTCGATGTCTGAAAACGCCTCTTCAAAGTTCTGCAGTGCGTAATGTACGCCGGCTCGATAGCCGTAAGCTAGGTGATTAGACGGATCCAGCGAGATAGTTTTGTTCAGATCATTGAGAGCTTGAAAGTAATTATGGAGTTTGTAATTAGCGTGTCCCCGGTTTAAGTATACAATTGAGTCACGGCATCCCAAGTTGATAGCATTGTTGTAATCAATTATTGCATCCTCATACTGGTTGATGTTAAACTTCGCAACACCTCTATTGTTGTAAGCTTCACCGTTACTCGCGTCTAATTCAATTGCTTTACTAAAGTCAAGAATCGCACCTTGAAAATCTCCGGCGTTAAACTTGTTTTCACCTTCTCTTAAATAGTCCACAATATAATATCCTTATTTTGAATCATAATATTCTCTCACGTGTTGATATTTAGCGTTCGAGTAGCTACGCAATTCCGCCTCGAGCTACTAACAAATAATATTTCAGCGAAGCGGCGGTATGGAACGAAATCAATTAAGTTCGCTTCACCAAGCCTTCACCTTGCATTATCAAAAAATGTGAGCGTCGTAAAGCAACATTGTTAGCTGGCGTTTCAAATCAATCAATTCCAAGAATATTTCTCAGCATATTAGAATTGGTGTAGCCTGATCCATCAGCTGCAATAAGTTGTTCGTGCAGTTGAATCACTTCATTGGTCGGCAGAGCAAGCCCGCTTGGTAGTGCCTTGATTACAGCTAATGCGTTGAGCTTGAATGCAAATGCAAGTCTAACGTTTTTAGCCCAAGTGATGCTGTGATTGTTCACTTTATTCATAAGAAAAGGTAAACATTCTTTGACAAGTTGAAAGTAAAGAGGCTTGTTTCTGACCGTCGAAGAGTACTTCATTGCAAAAGGCAGTGAGTCGATAAGAAGGAAACCTTTCTTTGCTAATTTGATTAACCCGACATCGATAGAAGAAGGGCGGGTTTCGTTCGGAAAAAAGGCATACCACAATCTGATGTGCCAATGACTCCCGAACGTATTGTAGAAATATCGCACTTCTCTAGTCTCGGTCCACGGTGGAGCCTCTGCTATCACTAGGGATTTGATTGGAATCCCCTCTATTCTGGTTAGGTTTTCTTTCCACTTCTTCTCCGTAGTCTCGTAGATGTGGTTAAGACGGCTAAGCCTATATTCGACCACATTGACACCGAACAGTCTCTTCAGAGTCTCAAACTGTGTTGTAAATTCATTTATGAGAGTCATTCAATGTCGATTTGAAATGCCAGCTAACTATTGTTAGCACCAGTGCTTTTTCGTCTGTGTCCAGTCGCAAGTGTCCACCGATGTAATTCAGCTACTATAAACCAAAGTTTTTTAGGAGAAAACTAATTTGTCTTCTATAATCTTCAACCACACTATCGGTAATTATTATTTTTTTATATTTCCCAACTAGTGTGAACATAACAATATTGTTAAGGTCGCTTTGCTTTTCATCTAAAGTCCAATGAGCCATTGTATTTCTCAACCGTTGGACAAACCTCAATGATTTTTTAATATCGGGGTAACTTTTCAATTTTTGAAAATAAGGTATTGATTCATAAATACTAATTTTATTATCAAAAGTAAGGTAAGGAGTATTCATAACATTCCAAAAAAGAATTGTCGCCTTATTGTTAGTTTTAGGGAAAAAATATCTTCTTAAGCGATAGCCAAGAACGAACTCAACTCTCGCAGCGGATGAAATAATTTCTCCCCTAATTAAATCCAATTTTTCTCTGATTTTTATATCCATTATTATTTGAGCGTTAATGTCAATGTTTGATGATTGTCAAGCCGAAATATTTTTTTTAAAAGTCAGCGCGGGACTGTCCACCGCAAAAGTGTTTGATTGTTGCACTAACTTGTCGTGTTGCAAGTCAGTCCGAAAATTGTCACCGAAGGGACAGTCCCCCGATGACTTTACAATGTCCGCTCGCCTGTCGTCCAGCATTGGTGCTAACTTCTGTAAGTACGCATTGCGTTTTTATTTCTTTTATTCGCATTATGTATGTGTGAATATAAATTATTGTTAATAAATATACAAACCTGCTTGCCGAATCGTTCAGCAGGCAAGTCGCAAGCTTAGACCGCCAGAAAGATCAGGCAGTGTATGAGTTGGGAGTTTATCCCGCCTACAGCGTAACTGTAGGCGGGAGGTTAACGCCCACCTGCGTCCTGCCTGCCCGTTGCAGGCGGGCAAACCAGCCCCCGAAGTATTCGGGGCGAGGTTTGGCGGGAGCGGGTAAAGAACGTTTTACCCCGTTATACGGGGTTCACGCTGATGCGATGAAAAAAAAAGAACGCCGTAGGCGTTCAATGTTTATAGACCGGTTTTCACACAGCAAATTAAAACTCCGTAGGAGTTTAACAGAAGTGGAAAAAAGTATTATGAAAGAA
>JAHJRJ010000047.1 GCA_018830765.1 Bacteroidota bacterium
CCTGAATACTATGACAAAGTCAAGCACAATTTAAGAGTGCAGGATTGATAGAACGATAATTAGAAATAAACTGTGTTCGTGACGTCATAATAGCACAGATTATTACTAACAACTTATTAGCTATGTTGTTTATAACCAAGCGTTTTGATTTTCCTTCTGCCACTTTACGGTAGAAATACTTTCTGAAATCATCATTATGTGTCCGAAGTGAAAGTGCTGCAAGATAGAGCAATTTTCGAAGCATAGGCGGTCCATATCGTCGAGAACGAGGACGTTTGAACACTGACGATCCGCTGACATATTGATACGGACAAATACCAGCATGAGCAGCAAGTTGTTTTGCTGTTATTGGTTTCGTGAAGCCTTGCGTGAGAACAAGAAGATTGGAAGCTAAGAGTAATCCAACACCTGGAATGGTGAGCATCAATCCAATCATCTGCCGAAAGGTTGGATCTTGGTCGATGAGACGCTTAATCTCCTTGTCGATGTCTTTGATGTTTGCTTTCAGGTATTCGATAGTTTCTTTATACATCTGATTAGCAATTGGTATTTGAATGTACTTTCGATCAAGTGTTTTGAATGCGGTAATGTTTGCAATTAACTGTGTGCTAAATTGCTCACGGGCAGCTAATAAAACTTTAATTTGCTCTATTATTGCATCATTTGGCTTCCAGAAGTTCAGCTCATCAAGGAACCGATGTGCATATTCAGCAATTTGGGCACTGTCAACAGCGTCGGTCTTATGCCCAGTTGTATTAAATGCGCGTTTCACTTTGAGTGGTGGTTCAACAGCGATACGATATTCTTGGCTTGCAAGAAAGTGGCAAAGTAATTCGCCGTAAACTCCTGTTGCTTCTGTGCATAGCACAGCATTGTTGGGTGTAACATGGTGCTCATTAAGCCATTGAATAAAACCGTTGAGTCCTTCGACAGAATTTGCTATCTCGACTTTTGTCTTTATCGGATTCGCCGGCTCTGTAAAAATGGTGGCAGTGAATGTTGCCGATGCAACATCAATACCGACATAGAAGTTAGGTCGTTGCATAGAGTGCTCCTTTGAGAATAAATATGACACCGATACCGAGTGGATTTAACTGTCTCCATTTTACTAGTCTCATGAAAAGGACGAAAATACTATTTAGCTTTTTCCACACCAAAGACTGTGTCTTGTTCAGGGTATGGGCTTGTAGCCTTGAGCAAAGCATAGACTTAATCAGTCTTTGTTCGGTGTGTTGTGTTTTATTTAAATGTAATAATGTTAACATTATAAGTCTAATGGAGCGAAGTCGAAGGGTGTTTTTGACACTAGAATGCATGTTTCGACTACGTCCGTCAGTTGACGGACTACGCTCAACATGACAATAGGTAAATATTTCAGAAGTCTCATGGTAGAATTTTAAAGCCGTTTTCCCACACGAAGACGGCTTTTCATTTTCAAGTTAATTTTATTTGTCCGATACTTTTTTTTCTAATTCTGTAACACGGTCTTCGAGAGATTTTATTTTTTCCCTCACAATATTCCTGCCCAGGTCCCCACGCAGCTTTCTACCGATCCAATCAGGGAGGGCAAAAAGTTCAATAAAAATTAGCAAAACTATTATTATACCGATTGTAAAAATAACATCTAACATAATTTCATCCTCTTTTTATGTGATTATTTTACACGTTTTAATCTTACGCTGCCGATACCGGCTTCTATTTTTATATTCATCTTTCCCCTGGTGTTATAATAATTACTTGTAACGTATTCGTTCTCGCTCTCCTCGGAAAAACTCCTATCTAAATCAATATTCGATATCCAATTTTTTTCGTATGTAACTTTTGCTTCGATGTATTTAGGTATTAACACGGATAATGATCCCAGTCCGACTTCGATATTCACATCGACTTCTTTGTTTAGTTCACCGCCGAAGTCAAGCTCATAAGAACCGACTCCACCGCTAAAGCTGAAGCTGTTAAAGTTTGCGTTAAGTAAATTATAAGCCTTAAACTTACTGACACCCGACTCGATGTGCAGATTTTCGATTGTGTTTTTATTCATTTCATCGAATTTAACAGTTACGGAACTCGCTCCTGTTGAAATGTTCAAATCCTTAACCCGCAGTCCTGTAAAGTCGAAGTAACCTTTTCCCGCGCCTAATTCGATATCAAACGAAATCGGCACTTTATCAGTAAAATATATTCTCCAGTTCTCTCCATCGAAACCGCTAAGCTTAACGGATTTACCTTTCGACTCCTTCGAGTAGCCCGGTAACTTTAAATATCCGATACCGTCTCTAACTTTGTAATCGATCTTCTCTGTCGGGTCACCCAATTTTGAATCTCTTACAACCTCAAGTTCTAAAGCATTGTTCGATTCCACTCTTCCGATAGTAAGCTTTCCTAAAGCCGATTCGATGTTGATCTTCAGTTCCCGTTCGGTTGTAATCGGTATATCTTTGTAATATTTTTTATCATCCAGAAGAAATGCAAATGTATGAGCTACGACCAATAGGTTGATAAATATTAAAATCGGAAAATATATAAACTTATTTTGAATCATAATATTACTTACCTTAATGTAAAGTTTTCTATCTGTTTTACGTAAGTCAAAATTTTAAGTTTCAACTAGTAATGTCCGATTTTATTTTTTAAAAACTTATTTAATAACTCCCTCGCCCTGAAAATATGCACTTTTACTGTCCCTATGGGCATTTTTAACTCTTTGGCAATCTCCGCATAATCCTTTTCTTCCTGATGTCGCATAATTATTACCTTTTTATATTTAGGCGGCAGCATATTTATTGCTTCCTCGATCAAAGTAGATCGCTGTGCGGCAATTATGTGCTTATCAGGCTCGTATGTAGAATCCGGAATCTCAAATTTATAGTCGCCGTCGAAGAAATCGATAGGTTTATCTATGGAGAATGTTTGAAGTTTTTTCTTGCGTAGGTAATCTATTCCTTTATTCAAAGCAATTTTGTAAATCCACGAAAAAAAAGAATATTCTCGCTTATAACTTTTTAACGATCTGAATGCGTTAATAAATACTTCTTGCACAACATCATTAATCTCGTCCGGGTCTTGTATAATCCGGAAAAGTAGATGAGTGATGGTAGCTTTGTATTTTTTCATCAGCGATTCGTAAGCCGACTGATTACCTCGCAGAGCTTGGTTGATTAACCGAATGTCTTCTTTGCGCGATTCCGTTCTTTCCGTGGGGACTTTGGCAAGCTGTTCGGCAGACTGAACAGGTAATATTTTATGTGAACCTTTTTTCGTGGGCATCAAGCTGATAACGCCTGTTTAAAATCTTCGATTAAATCTTCTATTCCTTCGACACCAACGGAGATTCGAATCATGCCAGGTGTTACACCGTGAAGGGTAAGCTCTATCTCCGACATTCTAATATGTGAAGAATAAATGGGAATGCTCACTAGCGTTTCGACCCCGCCGAGTGACATCGCGTTAATGGCG
>JAHJRJ010000265.1 GCA_018830765.1 Bacteroidota bacterium
CACGGGCGCCGGCGGGTCTGCTACGAGCGGCAAAGTCGAAACTTTATCTTCATAAGCTATAATATCTTTTTTACTCGCTGTCTCAAATACATTTAATAGGATTTCTTGTGTGGGCGCAGTCAATCCCGCTTTCTCCGGCGCGTTCACCATCACTACTCTGTTTTTGTTGGTTATGAGTTCGGCTGCAAGTCGGTTAACATCGTCTAAATTAATTCCGGGCAGCAACTTTTTATGAAGGTCGTATTCGAACTCAATTCCCGTAATAGGTTCTTCGGAAAGAAAATGCGACACATATTCTGAAACTAAAAACCGCGATTCGGTTTTGTCTCTTTCGTTATATGCCTGTTTAATAAAGCGGAGTTGTTCTGATTTTTGCCGTTCAAGCTCGGATGCGGTAAATCCGAATTTTTTAAATCTGACGGCTTCAGTCAGCAAAGTTTCCATGCCGCGTTCGATGCCGTTGTCCTTTACTGCTGCCGTGAGCACATAAATGTCTTTTGAGCGCACAAAGCTGCCGCCCGAAGAATACGCTGTCAAGTATGCGGGATCGGCTTGCTTTGTTAATTCCCTTAACCTATTGTTGAGCATTCCGTCGTAAAGTGATTTGAGGATGTTTTTTTTGTAATCGGCGATGGTTTTTTCTTTTTGCTGATCATGCTTGTAGTAGATGCTGACTCGCGACATAGTAGCTTCCGGGTCGGTGGCTACCGCGAAGAGTGGTTCATTGTGGTCGGGAACAGGGAATACAGTGCGTTTTATAGATTTCTTTGGCGCAACTAATTTTGAAAAGTGAGATTTGATAAGCTGCTCGATTTTTGATTTGTCGAAATCGCCGACGGCAACGACAGCCATCAAATCGGGACGATACCAATCTTTATAGAATTTTCTGATTGTCTCATGCTTGAATGTTTCTAAAATTTCTTTCTTGCCGATGGGTAAACGCTCAGCGTAGCGTGAATCTTTGAACAGTACGGGGAATTGTTTATCCCTCATCCTCGCTTCTGCGCCACGGCCGAGCCGCCACTCTTCGATAACTACGCCGCGCTCTTTGTCTATTTCGTCTCCTTCCAAACTGATGTTATGCGACCAGTCCTCGAGTATCTGAAAAGCAGTTTTTACAATCGAGTCGTTGTCGGTTGGGATCGTGAGCATATATACTGTTTCATCGAAGCTTGTGTATGCGTTCAACTCAGGACCGAAACGCATGCCGATTGATTCGAGGTAGTTCACCAGTTCCTGCTTTTTGAAATTTTTCGTTCCATTGAATGCCATGTGCTCGCAGAGGTGCGCAAGTCCCTGCTGGTCATCATCTTCCAAAACGGAACCCGCGTTAACGGCAAGGCGCAGCTCGGCACGTTTCTCGGGCTTCTTGTTGGTGCGGATGTAGTAGGTGATGCCGTTGTCGAGCTTACCAATGGTTACGTTTGGGTCGATGGGGAGAGAAGCGGATAAGTCTTGTTTAATTATTTTGGGTTGAGCAGAAATTGAAATGGATAAAATGATTGTAATAATTGAAAAGATTGTAAAGATTAAAAGATTTTTAGTTTTCATGATTATCAATCCTTATATAATTATTGATAGCGTCAGCGTTTACCCCGTTATACGGGGTTTACGCGGATGCGTTGGGAAACCCGTTAAATATAAAACAAATTACACCTGTTGTCAATATTGTACACCGATCAAATAGATGCAAAGAGAGAACAAGATACTGTAAAAATCAATGCAGCCCAATATAAATTCGACAGAAAAATTTCTGTGGACGATGTGCTCAGAACCGTCCCCGGATTATTTCTACAAAACCGCTACGGTAACCGCGACGTTCGAATCTCGATTCGCGGTTTCGGAAGTCGTTCCAACTCCGGAATCCGCGGCGTTAGAATTTTATTAGACGGTATTCCCGAATCGGAACCCGATGGCCAAACACGTATCGAGGCGATCGATTTTAATTCAATCGGGTCATGAGATGAAATCATCAAATAAACAGATTAAATACAAAACCCCGGGCGATGAAACTCGGGGTTTTTATTTTATGCGAGAATTTTACTCATCTTAAAACAACAATGTATGCGACGCTACGCAGATTCAGGATACATTTGCTCCCCCGAGATTTGTGATTTTCTGTGCAGCGGAAAATATTGCTCAACATCCAACTTAAAACCCTTTACGGAATACACGCCAGTTTCTGGGTTCATCACATATTCTCCCTTGTAATCCTTTTTGATAATCCGGTCAAGCATATCTACAAGTCTCTCAATGTCTTCTTCGTTGTTGTAGCATCCGAAGCTGGCTCGCACCATTCCGGGCAAGTTTGACTTATCACCGTGCTTTATTTCTTCAGTCAGCTTATGTTCGTCCTCTTGATTTACCCTCAGAAGATTTTTCACGTAAGGATGCGCGCAGAAGCATCCGTTTCGTACACCAATTCCGCCTTCGTAACCTAAAATGCTTGCAACGAGGGCATGGTGCATCCCATCGATGTTGAATGCAATAACGCCGACTTTATCGTTTAGGTTATGTTCAGCAATGTTGTCCATTCCGATTTCTTGCAACTTTAATATTGACCGCGCAAGAGCTATTGCCCCTATAACATTCGGACTGCCGGCTTCTTCTTTGAATGGTGGTTTGTTCCATTATACTTCGTCGAGTGTAACTATGTCTACCGTCCCGCCGCCGACAACATCGGGAGCGCCGGTTTCGAAAAAAGTTTTCGGACCGATGAGAACTCCTACGCCAAACGGTGCATACATTTTGTGTGCTGAATAAGCGATAAAGTCGATATGACGCTTGTCGCCATCCGGTAAAATATTTATTTCACGATGCGGCGCGAGCTGGGCGGCGTCCAAAAATATTTTTGCACCAACTGCATGTGTCCACTCGGCAATCTCGTGGTAAGGATTTATAAAACCTGAAATGTTGGATGCCCCATTGATCGCCACCAACTTAATTCGTTTCCCGAATTGTTTCAGAACATCTTTAAGGTTCGGCAAATCGAGATGACCGTCTTCGGTCGTACCCACATGAATTACTTTTGCGTACTTTCGCCACGGCAGGTCGTTCGAGTGATGTTCCATCGAAGTGGTTACAACAATATCGCCGGAAGAAAAATTGAAACGTGCAGAGAGTTTATTGACTGCTTCAGTGGTGTTCTTTACAAAAATAACGGTATTGGTTGATAAATCGGCACCGACAAATTCTCCTGCAATTTCATGAGAACTGTCGAAGAGCTCAGTAGCCAGTAGAGATTTAAAACCCGTACCGCGATGTACGGCGGAATACCAGGGCGCGAAGTCCTCTACACACTTCAACACACATTTGAAAGCCGGAGTGCTTGCAGCATTATCCAGGAAAACGTATTTGCGATTTTGTCCGTCAAGACATGGAACTTCCGTATTAATTCCGACAATTTCATTACGAATATTCATAATTCTGCATCTATTTTTTACTTTTTCATTTTAAATTTTTAATTTATCCTCATCCCCTCGGATGAAATGTTTTGTGTACTTCTTTCAGATACTCTCTATCGATATGTGTATAAATCTCGGTTGTTGAGATATCCGAATGACCCAACATTTCCTGAACTGCGCGCAAATCGGCGCCGCCTTCTAGAAGATGTGTCGCAAACGAATGCCTGAAAGTATGCGGATGAACGGCTTTTTTAATGCCCGCTTCTCTCGTATATCTTTCTACAATATTCCAAATTGCCATACGCGACATCGGCTTTCCGCGCGAGTTGAGGTACATTACATCGTGAGAATATGCACGCATCAAAATCACCCTTGCTTCGGATTGGTACTTTTTTATCCATTCGAGCGCCGACCTCCCGATTGGAACGATTCTTTCCTTTGCCCCCTTGCCGAAAATTCTGACGATACCCATATCAAAATTAATGTCCGATTGTTTTAAACCGGTCAGTTCCGAAACCCGCACTCCCGTCGCATACATTGTCTCCAATATTGACTTATCCCGAATTCCTAAAGGTTTTAAAGTATCAGGTTTTTGTAATATCACTTCGATTTCGTCCTGCGTCATTACGTCGGGTAAGTTTTTCGGTAATTTAGGAGTTGTTACATTTTGAGTGGGGTCGCCTTGGGTTATACCTTCGCTCACTAGAAATTTATGAAAACCTTTTATTGTTGAAATATTTTGTGAAACACTTTTAGGTGATGCGAGAAGTTTTGCTAACGATTTCAAAAATCCGGTGACGGTGTTCTCAGTAATCCCAGCGGGTTCAATTACACCTTTTGTTTTTAAATAATTAATGTATCTGTCTAGATTAAATTTATATGAATCGATAGTGTTCTTGGAAGAATTTTTTTCCAACGTAAGATAATGTATGTAAGAACGTAAGTGCTCGTTCATATTAGTCTGATATTGTTATGGTTTTCCTCGCCTTGTTGCCGGTTATCGTTTGCTGATTCGGTAATTTGCGTTTTGGGGTACTCTATCCTTTGATGATAAATACCTGTTAGAATATTCAGGAACGCTTCTTTTATTTTCGTCAAATCGCGAAGTGTTAGTTCGCACTCGTCTAATTGTCCTTCTATAAAACGTGTTTTAATTCTATTGTCGATGGCTGACTCTAATTTTTCAGGAGTCGGGTCTGGCATTGAACGCGTGTATGCTTCGACGACGTCGGCAAGCATAACTATTCCGGCTTCTTTCGACTGTGGTTTGGGTCCAGGGTAACGGTAGTCTTCTTCTCTAACTTCAACCGTTAGTTTTTTTACAGCAGCTTGTTTCATCGCTTTTTCATAAAAGTATGAAATTAAAGTCGTGCCGTGGTGTTGTGGTATGAAGTCAATAACTGATTCCGGCAGGCTGTATTCGCGGGCTAACTCCATTCCTTCTTTGACGTGCGAGATGATCACGAGTGTACTCATCCGGGCCGTCAATCTGTGGTGTCGACTTTTTTTCTGTACTTCGTTTTCGGCGTAGTATTCCGGTTTCAACGATTTTCCGATGTCATGATAGTATCCGCCTACACGTGCTAGTATCGAATTCGCCTTAATCGCATCTGCGGCTGCCTCGGCGAGCGTCCCGATCGTCATGCTATGATGGAATGTTCCCGACGCTTTTTCGCGCAATATTTTCAGAAGGGGATGATTTTGGTCGGACAGCTCCAATAAAGTTAGATCGGTAGTTATTCGGAACGATTTTTCGAAAAATATTAGCAACCCGTACGTCAAAA
The DNA here is from genome assembly GCA_018830765.1 of Bacteroidota bacterium. Lineage (GTDB taxonomy): Bacteria > Bacteroidota > Ignavibacteria > UBA10030 > BY39 > JAHJRJ01. The sequence goes on from JAHJRJ010000265.1 coordinate 5,189, forward strand.
CGGGGGAGAATACTGCGTTCGCGAATGCGAAGGTAAGCTCTTGTAGAAAAACAGTAAACGTTTCAAACCGCTCGAGAGAGAGCGCGATTATAGTTAGCGCGTAACCTGAAAAAATGAAGACGAGGGACCTGAAAATTTGAGTTCGATGTTTGATATCGCGAACAGTATATGCTGCCAACGCACCCGCTACCAACGAAGCTAACGCTATATCGTAATCGTTTCCCCGGATACCTGCTATCAAAAGTGCCATAACAACTGTTCCGTAAAAAGCCACCCGTGAATCGAATATGATTGTAAGAAGCATAGCAGAAGCGGGTAGAAATATCAAATACTGTATCGGGGCATTCACATCTATCTTCACGGACAGGTGGGCAAAAAATGCTTGCATTAATATCAGGATGGCAATCATCGCCAACTTAGAATTGTCGTGGAAAATCCTTTTCCTGAATAGATAGATATAAATTCCGTAAAGCAACAATATCAGCGTTGTATGGAATACTACGCCGACTTTACGTATTATTCTCTCGCCGTATGTTCCTCGATCGATCTTAGCTTTGCCGAATGACTCGAGCTTTAATTTTATTTCGGGAGTGATACGTTCGTGCTTACTGACGATTCTTTCGTTTTCCTGAACAAAACCGACAGTGAGCGGAACATTTTCAACCGCGGCAGAAATTAAAGCATCAGTTTCGGCTTGATTGAAAATTATGTTCGGCCTAATTACCGGTTCAACTATTTTAATTGCTAAACTTGCCAATTCATATTTACTGTAACGCTCAAAAATTTTTCCTCTAATACTTACGAGTGCGCTGTCTAAATCAAAATAATTATGAACAGGAAGAATTGTTTCCGTATTTCCTTTACGAATCGCAATTTCTCTTATTTGTATTGAACTGTGTCTTTGGTTTATTATGCCGCGATTAAGAATGTCCCCAGTCGTTTTTAACAGAAAGCTTTCCATCTCATCGAGGTCGGTCGTGCGATTTATCGCCTCGATATCGTGTGGTGTTATTCCGGGGGGTAAGAGCAACCTTAAATTATCGAATTTAAGTGAGTCGGCAGAGGTCGGATTTTTCTTGAGCTTATTTTGAATCTCGTGGAAAGATTTTAAGTATTTGAGGTACGCCCGAAGACTTTCTACCTGAGCTGAAGCAACCGCATCATCGACAGTAAATACTTTATGCACGCTCGAGATCGCTTCCTTTTTATCATTTTCATATTTTGCTTGGTTTTTGTAAACCGGAAAAGAGAACGGAGCTATTAAATCTTTTTCAATCCAAACAGTTCCCACTTTGTAATCGTACTCAAAAATTTCCGGTGACGGGAACATAGCTGACGTCAGTGCTATAAGCACTATTGCGATAATTATTTTTATGAATAAATTGTCGCCAAGTCCATTTTTTGCGTTAGAGGCGATTATTTCGATATTTTTCGGTAGAAAAGCCATAATGAATTATCCCTTAACGCTTCCTAATGTTAAGCCCGATACAAGCCAACGGCTTAACAGCAGGAATAATGCTACAACCGGAATCATAACGATGAATGAAGCAGCCCCGTACAGTCCCCACTCGGTTGTCATATTTGATTCGAACGATTTTAATCCCAACGGCAGCGTCCATAATTTTGTGTCCTGTAAAACTTGAGCTGCAACAATGTATTCCGACCAAGCAGCCATAAATGAGAACAATCCTGTTATTACTAACGCGGGAGCCGCAAGCGGAAGAATGATTTTATAGAAAGCTTGAAATTGATTACATCCATCAATGCGTGCCGCTTCTTCTAAGCTAAAAGGAATTGTATCGTAATAACCCTTCATCGTCCAAACACAAAAAGGGAGAGCGGTAGCCGAATATACAACTATGATTCCGATGTAAGTATTGATCAAACCTAAGTAAATCATCATAATGTAGAGCGGGAGAAGAAGCATTGTCGCGGGGAACATTTGTGTAACAAGCAGGCTGAGTAAGCCGAACTTTTTTCCGAGGAAGTTGAATCGTGAAAAAGCATAACCAGCCATCGAGGCAAGAACTACACCAGTCAACGTAACTACAAAAGAAACAAATGCACTGTTTGCGGTCCAAAGTAAAAAGGGTCTGTTTGTGAATAACTCAACATACGCATTCAGAGTTGCATTATCCGGAATAATTTCTAACGAAGTCGAAAGCAATCTATCCGCTTGACGCAGAGAAATTGTAACGACCTGCAAAACAGGATACACGGCGATAATGGTGAAGAGGATAAGGATGGCATGGGTTGCAAACCGGGCAAGTTTATTTTTAAGTTTAAAGCGTTTCATCTTAATACGCCGCTTCAGTTGCCTTCGTTCGCCTCATAAACGTCAGACTAAAGAAAAGTAAAATCAAAAATATCACCATCGATAGCGCCGCTGCATAACCGTATCTGTACAAATTAAACGCTGCCTTATAGACAAACGAAATTAAAATATGCGTTTGGTCTGACGGCTCACCGGCATTACTCACAAGCCAAACAATGTTGAGGTTGTTGAATGTCCAAACTATACCAAGCGTAATTGCCGGGATCATCACCGGACGGATTAGCGGAATAGTTATGTTTTTCAACTTCTGAAACCAAGATGCACCGTCAATATTGGCGGCTTCGTAAAGTTCGTGCGGAATGCTTTGCAGTGCACCGAGCGCGACGACCATCATAAACGGAAAACCGAGCCAGACGTTCGTGAGAATACAGGCAAGAAATGCCTCGGTGGGACTTTTCAGCCATTCGACGGCCGGAAGCGAGAGATATTTTGTAATCAGTAGGTTTATAGACCCGTATTCGTAGTTGAACATACCGCGCCAAGTGAGGGCGACAATGTATTGCGGAATTGCCCACGGTAAAATCAAAAGCGTGCGGTAAACTCCTTTACCGCGTATATGTTGATTCAAAAGCAAAGCCAGGAAAACACCGATTACAACGTGGAAGAATACGTTCACAGACGTCCAAATAATTGTTTTCAGAAAAACGACGTAAAAGTTTGGTTCAGTCGGCTCTGTAAAAACCTTGATGTATTGCGTAAAACCGATGAGGCGCCAATCTTGTATGTGGCGGAGGTTCATATTTGAAAACGAAATAACAAGGTTGTATATGAACGGATAAAATACAACCGCAGCCAGCACCAAAAATGTGGGAACTATGAAGAATGAGATAAATAGGTTTTTATGTAGGTTACTCATGTTCTAATTTTAGATTTTACATTTTGTTTTACTGCAATTTCACCCCGATATCTTCGGGGTGAACGCTGATGCGGCGAAAAAAGCATTTTCCATCGTAAACGCGAATCACGTTGAACTCCTATGTTTATGCCAAATGCCAATATAATCTTTAATAACATGTTTTGCAATACCCGTATTTTGTAAGTACACCCAATGAACGCCATGTGAGTAGGCTTCTCGCATGATTCGAGCTATAGCACTTGTTGTTTTAGAAACTACGTACCATAGAGCTTGTCCAGGTTTTATTGTTTCTTTTGTTCTGACATTAGAAAACGAGACCTGGTAGGGTTGTCCTCACTGCCCCAACCAAGGAACTTCAACTTTTGGTTCTCAAATATGTAGAATTCAATTGTACTCGTTTTTATGTTAAAAAGCAAATTTGATTTTAGTAATTAACGCATAAGCTTTCAATTAGATATTTAATTACAATTACTAAGCAGCCTACGACTGCCGTAGGTAGATCCAATCATATCAATCAGGCTTTTATCAGCAGAC
>JAHJRJ010000048.1 GCA_018830765.1 Bacteroidota bacterium
GGCGACAAAGGAGAAACCTCGCTTTTTGGCGGTAAGCGAGTTTCAAAAGACGACCTTCGCGTAGAAACATACGGGACTGTTGACGAGTTGAATTCTGTCGTCGGAATTTGTAGAACCTTGAACCCGCCCAAAAAAGTTGATCAGCTACTCTACAGTATTCAAAATCAACTTTTTACTCTCGGAGCCGATTTAGCAACCCCATTATCACAAAAGCTAAAGAAAGAAATTCCAAGAATTTCTGAGGGTGATATAGCATTTCTCGAAAAATCTATTGATGACTTGGAAAAAGCAAACGAACCTTTGCAAGCATTCATCCTTCCGGGCGGTTCTCATTTGGCTGCACAGCTACACTTTGCTCGCACAGTTTGTCGACGTGCTGAACGTTTAGTTGTAAAATTATCCAGAAAAGAAAAAATCGGTAAGTATATCGTTGTTTATCTTAATCGCCTTTCCGACTTTTTATTTGTACTGGCAAGATGGATTGATAATAGATGAAATATTCGTCACATAATCTATCCCGCATTCTGGTTGGGAGAGAGTATATTACCTTGGGTTCCTAATTTGTTTAGCAGCAATCGTGATGGGAGTTGTGTTTGCGATAATTTTCCAAAAGTTCTTAAAATATCTCGCCCGTCTTTAGACGAGGTCTCGTCTCGCCCTTGGCGCTCTTGCGTCAACTTAAGAGAATAATTGGGTTTATTACGAGGCTGATTCATCAGTCTTTTGACATCAGCGTCACCATTTACCCCGAAATATTCGGGGTTGATGGTGATGCGAGATTCCGCATCAGCCTAAAGACTGACGCTAACACAAAAAAGAGGTTGACTAAAAAGTAAAGAAATAGATTGTAGCACGAAATTTATTTTGTCAAAATGAATGAAATAAGCGAACTAAAGTTCGCGCTACATCATAAAATCGGATTTTTTAGTCACCCTCTGTATTCGGGTAATTTATTAGAATTCGATCTTCATTAAGTTAACGCCAATGCGCCCTTGGTGGAACGAGACGGACAACGACGCCCGCCTGCTCGCCCGATGGACGGGCGAACTGCGGGCGGGCAAAGTCCACAACAGTTCTCTGTTTCGCCGGCTCACCGATTCACTGGCTCGTCAATTAGCCTTGATTGATAGCAACAACTTTAAAACTCCTTGTCTCGGCGAGTCAGGATAATGGATCCACAGGAAGCGGGCCGCGTATTCTCTGCGGTCCAATTGCAATTCTCTAATAATCTTCATATATTTTCACCGTTTATATATTAGAAATCCATCAAGTTTATTATAAGTTCCTGAATTTGGAGTTATTTTATAATGCTAACTGACTTCGGTCGTGTTTTTTTGTTTTTTATTATCGCAGCAATTTTTGTTGCAGCTGGTTTGATTGTCGCCCGGCTTCTCAGACCGCATCGCTGGTATCCTGGCAAACTCACAACTTATGAATGCGGCGAAGAACCCGTCGGCACACCTTGGGTGCAATACAACATCCGCTTTTATGTCGTTGCCCTTATATTTCTCATCTTCGATGTTGAAATCGTCTTCTTATTTCCTTGGGCTGTCGTCTATCAAAACTTAGGCATGTTCGCTTTTGTCGAAATGGTTATTTTTTTAGTAATTCTTCTAGTCGGATATGCTTACGTTTGGAGAAAAGGAGATTTAGAATGGGATAGACCCGAACCGGAAATTCCATTTATCCAAATCTTAAAAAGATTTATATCGTAAATAACGCGGAAAATTGAAACTATGGGTTTGTTAGATAAACATTTTGAAGATAGAAATATTATAATTACATCGGTTGACGATTTGATGAATTGGGCAAGACTTTCTTCTCTGTGGTTTATGCAATTCGGACTTGCTGAATCCGATGTACGCCGCAGCCGCAATGGCGATGAGTTCGGTGAGCATAGTAACAAATTCACTTCGATTAAAGAGAAAAAAATTATAAGCAATATTCCATTCGTGTTTGAAAAAATGCTTTTTAATAATATTTTTGCGATATTATAAAATTCTCATGGGGGGAGTAATCAATCATAATCATTTTCAAGGAGTAAAACAGTGAAAATTGGCATTCTAAAGGAACTAATACCTGACGAAGCTCGTGTTGCTCTCGTACCAAGCACTGCAGCACAATTCGTCAAAGACGGTCATGAAGTTCTGGTTGAGTCTCGTTCGGGAGAACGTGCTTCCTTCGCCGACGCTCAATTCGAGAAAGTTGGCGCGCGCATTATTGCTTCACCTTCCGAAGTGTACGATCAATCCGATCTTCTAATCCGAATTCATCCCTTAACAGATCATCCCCAGTTAGGAAAACATGAGGGCGAACTTCTCAGAGAAAGTGCGGCTGTGGTAGGTTTTATGTCTCCATTTTCGAATCGAAACACTATCGAAACATTTGTGCGGCGGCGCATAACGAGTTTCTCGATGGAATTCATTCCTCGTTCTGCCCGCGCACAGAGTATGGACGCTCTAAGTTCAATGGCAACAATTGCCGGCTATAAAGCAGTACTGCTCGCCGCAAATCATCTGAAAAAAATATTTCCGCTTATGATGACTGCCGCCGGAACAATCCATCCTTCAACAGTACTGATTCTTGGGGCTGGTGTTGCGGGATTACAAGCTATTGCAACCGCAAAGCGCCTCGGCGCTCGTGTGGAA
>JAHJRJ010000049.1 GCA_018830765.1 Bacteroidota bacterium
AATCCTTCCGTGGGACGAAGTAAACGTAGAGTTAAAGCAACATCTTCAGATGGATAATATCAGTGGAATATTTTTTTTAGCGATTCTAATAATAATTGTAGCATTCGGAATCTTGAACACTGTATTGATGTCGGTAACAGAGCGGTTCCGTGAGTTCGGTGTGAGTCTATCTATTGGGATGCCTCAATTGAAACTTGTTTATGTCGTGTTTATCGAATCAATTTTCATAACTGTCATCGGAGTCGTCTTCGGCAATTTAATAGGAGCAGGGATCAACTACTATCTTGTGCTGAATCCGATAGAAATCGGCGGCGAATTCGGCGACCTCTATTCCGAATTCGGCTTTTTACCGGTCATCATATCTACATTACGGCTACATATTTTTGTTAACTCAACATTGTCAATCGTCGGGGTCACCATACTATCCTGTTTGTATCCGGCTTACAAAGTTTTCAAACTTGAACCTTTAAAAGGATTAAGACATACATAATGTTATTAAAATTAGCGTGGCGAAATATTTGGAGGAATAAAAGACGTTCGTTAATCGTCGTAACGGCTGTAGTTATTGGTTTAGTTTCTCTCATCTTCACCGACAGTTTGTCTGTGGGAATGATACGGCAGATGCTGGACAATCAAATCGGTTCACACATCTCGCATATTCAAATTCATAAAAATGGATTTAACGATAATAAAATAATCCAAAATTGTATTCCTGATTATGAAAAAGTTGAAACTATTTTGCAGTCCGACCCTTCGATATCGCACTACAGTAAACGTGTAGTAACTTATGGATTAATAAGCAGCGCCTCCAATTCGTCGGGGATATCGATAATCGGTATTGGCCCGAAGGAAGAAGAAAATATTACGATAATTAAAAAGTCGGTTGTGGAGGGCGAGTATTTTAGTGGCAAGAAACGCGATATTGTGATCGGCAAAAAACTTTCGGAAAAATTAGGAGTAGGAATCGGCGATAAAATAGTTTTGATGGTTACAAACTTTTCGGGAAATGTGGCGACGGATGTTTTCAGAGTTGCAGGACTTTACGAGACATCGTTTTCGGAATTCGATAGAGTGACTGCATACATCGACATAGGAATTGCTCAAGAATTTTTGGGAATAACCGGTAAAATTTCTGAATTCGCGATAATCGTTAATAATGTTGAAAAGGTTGAAACAATTAAGGAGACGCTTGCCGGTCGGTTAGGATCCTCATACGAAGTGATGTCGTATGTCGATATCATTCCGGCAATAATTCTTATGGTTGATTCGTATGATGAGATGATATTGGTTTATTATTTAATCATCGGACTTGCGACTATATTCGGAATAATCAACGTGATGCTGATGTCGGTATTCGAGCGCGTGAGGGAATTCGGCGTGTTAATGGCGATGGGTATGAAAAACTTTAAAATATTCTTTATGATACTGAGTGAGGCGTTGCTACTCAGTTCTTGCGGTATGATTATCGGTATTATAATAGGTGTGGGCATCTATTTACCGTTATCGTATTCCGGAATTAACTTTAGCGCATTCGCTGAAGGATTGACAATGGTCGGCATCAGCGCAATAGTTTATCCCGCGCTAACTATGCAAGGGGTTCTAAATGCAATATTTATAATCCCGGTTATATCGGTTGTCGCAGCAATTTATCCTGCTTACAGAGCGATAAGTTTGCAACCTGTAATAGCAATAAGATATGTTTAAATAGATTGTAGCACGATATTTATTTCGTCAAAATGAATGAAATAAACGAACTGAAGTTCGCGCTACATCATGAAATCGGATTTTTTAGTCAAACTCATTAGATTTAAGTTGATTTGTGCTCTTTGCGTCAAAATAAAAATAATAATAAAACTTAATACGAAGATGGAAATAATAAGAACAGAAAATATCGAAAAGATTTATGACGACAACGGGGTGCCCGTCCACGCTGTGCGCGGCGTCAGCATTACGATTGAGAAAGGGGAATTTATGGCAATCGCCGGACCTTCAGGTTCGGGAAAGACAACACTGCTGAATTTAATTGGAGCGCTCGACAATCCGACTAAAGGGAAAGTATTTTTGGAGAAAGAAGACTTAGCTTTGAAAAGCAGAAATGAGTTGTCGCAAATCAGGCTGAATAAAATCGGTTTTGTTTTTCAAGCTTACAACTTAATTCCTGTATTAACTGCTTTAGAGAATATAGAATTTAAGATGATGTTACTTGGTATTCCAGAAAAGGATAGAAGAGAAAAAGCATTTACAATAATGGAAGAGCTCGGAATAGGGGAACTTGCAGATAAAATTCCGGGCGAGATGAGCGGCGGACAACAACAGCGAGTCGCCGTTGCAAGGTCGATAGTAAATAATCCGCCGATCGTTTTAGCAGACGAACCGACTGCAAACTTAGACTCGGCTACGGCTCATACTCTTATAGACCTTATGGAGAAAATGTGTACAGAGAAGAAGATCACCTTCGTTTTCTCGTCTCACGACAAGCAAGTGCTTGAACACGCTAAACGGGTTTTGATTTTGAAGGACGGAAAAATAGAACAGTAAAATGTTGCGTTCCATTTTAATAATCGTCCTATGTTTACTGATATCAGAAATTACCATCGGACAAACTGAATTTAATTTTACCGGTTACGTCGTCGATTTACC
>JAHJRJ010000266.1 GCA_018830765.1 Bacteroidota bacterium
CAAATCAGCAAGTTCATCTATTATTACAACAAGGTACGGCATCTTGTTGTGTTTGATTTCGGGCGTGGATTTCAACCCGCCTTGTTTGATCCGTTCGTTGTAATCACCAATGTTGCGAACCCCGGCTTTCGAAAGTTTATCGTATCTTTTTTCCATCTCCACTTCCACGCTTTTCAAAATCGAGACTGCATTCTCGGGTAACGTAACGATATCTTCTCTGAAATCGGAAGAAATTGCAAGGAAGTGATTTATCAATTTCTTATACGGTGTCAGTTCTATCTTCTTCGGGTCGATTACCACAAACTTCACATCTGAAGGGTGCAGTTTATATAGTAAACTTACGATGATTGAATTAATTCCGATACTCTTGCCGGAACCTGTTGCACCTGCGATAAGCAAATGCGGCATTTTACTTAAATCATCTGTGAAAACTTCGCCCGAGATAGTTTTGCCCATCGCCAGTGGAAGCGCTGCCTGAGATTCCCTGAACTTGGAAGAATTGATCACGCTCCGGATATTTACTATCGAAGGATTCCGATTCGGAATCTCGACGCCGATAGTTCCTTTGCCGGGAATCGGTGCGATGATGCGGATTCCTTTTGCGGATAATGCTAAAGCGAGGTCGTTCTCTAAGCTTACTATTCTGCTGATTTTTACGTCGGAGGCAGGGACAAGCTCATAGAGTGTAACGACAGGACCGGGAGTAACGCTGATACTTTCCAACTCGATTCCAAAATTGGATAACTTTGCGCGAAGTTGCTCGCCGTTCGCCTTGAGTTCTTCGTCGTTAACGACATCGGCCTGCCGGGATAAATCCAATAGCTCGACCGAAGGAAAAACGTAATCAATAATTTCTTCTTCATCTTCGGTTTTTGATGTCGGTTTAGGTACAAACTTTACTACACGAGGTTTTTCATCCTGTTCTTCTTCCGGCTCTTCTTCTTTTTTAGGAACGTTAAAAATAATTTCCTTTCGAGTTTTCTGAAGTAATGGTTCTTCGATTTCTTCGTATTCCTCATCTTCGTCAGTCTCGATGTCGATTACTTTACGCTGGAATTTCCTACCTGAGAACAAGCTGAGGATTCTATCGAATGCGGATTTTATTCTGTCGATAGATTTATGAATATCCAAATCGACTGCCAGAACCAACAGGATAAGCAAGGAGGCAAAAACAATTAGAGCCGCACCAACTTTTCCTATCAATTTTGTCAGAATATCTCCGAGGAAGGCACCCACTAAACCACTCCATTCTTTATCGAGAGATTGAAAAATTTGATTGGTCACGCCCATAGTGGCAGAAAATAAAATTGCGATTATGAGTGCGTAATTAGTAAGTTTAAGTGTGTTCGTCCAATCCTGCTTTCGTAAAATGACCCAACCCCAAACTAATAACATAACCGGCATTATGACGATTGCATAACCTACCGTCCTGTTGATCAAGATATTTGAGATAATTGCGCCTACTAATCCCAGTGCGTTGGTAACTTGAGCAGCATTCGCCTTTAGTCCTTCGTCGAAGGGAAGCTTAAAGAGATCAAAGAATGAAACTTCAGTGTATTGTTCATCTAACTGTGAGTAGGAGAAAATTGCGATTATAAGAAGAAGGGCAAAGAGCATCATCAGCACAGCTAATATCTGTTTTTTTCTGTCGGTTTTTGACCGCTGATTTCCTTTTTTACTGTTAACTTTATTTTTTTTATTCTCAGCCATTTCCTTCTTCTTTTTTGAGAACTATCATATTACCGTGAAGAACCGGTAAAACTGGTATCGAATCCACGTCGGCGCAGAGATTTATATCGTCTTCGAAACCCAATTCCTTCAGATATTTACCGTGTTCAGATTGCTGCATCATTTTTAAGATAGACTTACTGTAGGTTTTATAGAGCAACAGAGCGGCGTTAGCTGCATCGCCCATAATAAAGTTTTGTTTTAATAATTGTTGAACTTTGTCTATAACCATTCCAGCGCAAACAGTATCTTCAATACAGAAGCTGTTTTGTTTACTGGCACATAGAATATAAAAATCTCCTCGCAGTGATGCAATATACTCAGCGGATTTTGTAACATTGACAAAACCTGTAACGACGAGGTGCTTTGCATGCTTACCCTTTGTAATTGCTAACGACCCGTTAGTTGTGCTGAAAATAATCGATTTACCCTTTACTGTTTCAGCAGTATATTCGGTGGGAGAATTGCCTAAGTTAAATCCTTCTATCATTTTACCGTTGCGTTCACCCCCGCGCAGGGTTACGTCGCCGAATAAACTGCCGGATACTTTTGCCGCACTTTCAATACTCGCTACGGGAATAATCTCGCGCGCTCCGTTGTTCAACGCAGTTACAATCGTAGTACTTGAACGAAGAACATCTATAACTACAACATTCCTATCGCGCATTAAGAGTTCATCTATATTTGCCGGGGTAAAAAATACTTCTACTTTTATATCAATTTTTTTCATCATCTAATTTATTTTTTGTTAACAAAAGGAGGGGTTATAATTAATGCTTTCGCTTCGGTACCCCTTACCGTTACGCTTATTTCTTTACCTTCCCCAGAGTTCACAGTATCAACGTACCCCATGCCAATTCCTATCTCTAGGGTCGGAGAAAAAGTCCCGCTCGTTACTACTCCAGTTTTCTTTCCATCAACATTAATATCGTAACCGTGCCTCGGAATAAACTTCTTATCTTCAACTTTGAAACCGATTAGTTTGCGGGTTAATCCGTTCTGTTTGGTCTTTAGTAACGCCTCTCTACCGATGAAATCGCCTTTCTCGAATTTAGTTATCCA
>JAHJRJ010000267.1 GCA_018830765.1 Bacteroidota bacterium
ATGAAAAATCGCACAACCTTTGTGATTGCTCATCGATTGAGCACTGTAAGAAAGGCGAATAAGATTGTCGTAATTGATATGGGAAAGATCGTTCAAATTGGAAAACATAACGAATTAATATCTGATACGAATGAATTGTACCACAGACTCTATACACTTCAATTCATGATTGATGAGGAAGCGGAGTGACATCTAAAAAAGTTAGAAATCTCCAGATTATCGACAGAATGGGATTCGTGTTTATATTTATTTTTGCGGCAAGTCTAACGACTTCAATTTTTGTAAACCAGGTCGGTTATTTCGGAGCGTTGATTACGTTGTTTGTTAAATTTCTTTATCAAGGAAGTTTTGAGAAAAAATCCACCGGGTTAGAAAAATTATTTATTGCTTTAATTGCTGTGGAATTAATATCGGCAATTATATCAGAAAATAGTTCTCAATCGTTTCATAATACATTTAAGCGTGCGATCCTTCTGCCTGTGATTTATTTACCTTCGTACTATCTCCATAATGAAAGAAGATTCAAACGGATATTCTTTACTTTCTTGGCCGTTGCGTGTGTGGGTATGCTCATCTATTTGTTCTTTGCATATCGTCATTATATCGAGCAGATATATTATCGAGAATCAAAAGGTCCTTCACCGTTTCAATATGTGATGACTGCCGGTGGATTAATGAGCATCGTCACCATAATTATGTTTGGTTTTCTGCTGCAAAAAAATCTTGGATTGAAATACAAACTATTGACTCTTGTTGGAATCACGATCTCAGTTGCGGGATTGTTTTCAAGTTATACTAGAGCTGCTTGGGTTGGAACGGCAGCCGGAATTATTTTTTTATTGATCTTGAATCGTAATTGGATATTGATAGGTGTATTAGGTGCGATCATCACAGTCTTCTTTTTAGCAATCCAGAATAGAAGCACTCTTATAAATTATGATATCGCTCAGGGTCAAGAGCAGTTTCATTACGAAACCGATGGAAGAGCTTATTCTTCGGCTGTATTCAACGATCGTGTTCTTATTGCTGATTATAACAAGGGAATCTTGTTTGGGAAAGTTTATAACGAAGAATTCGAAAAACTAAGTGTTTATGAAACAAATTCTCCTGCTGTCTCTGTGAATGTTTATGACAGTACAGCAATTGTATTGTTGCTCAATTCACAGCTATTATTCCTACATATTGACAGTCTTGGCTTAAGCTTACGGAAATCATTCGTTTCACCTGGAAGAATTACATCGTATTGCATCCAGGATTCATTAATGTATCTTTCCGAATACGAAGATGGATACTCGATCGTAAATATTCTGAATCCAGAGGAGCCAAGACTTCTTCATTCAGCTAAGCTTGATGAAAAGAAAAAACTCACACTCTCGAATGTTCTCGTAAAAGATAATATAGTTTATTTCACCTGTCCGGAAATTGGTTTATTAATATATGATTTCTCAAATATGAGTTCTCCTAAAAGGCTTGGCGAGTTCAAATCCGATGGCGATCCAAATGCGATGCTTCTTCACAACAAAATACTTTTTCTCGGTGATGGGAAATATGGGATAAGAGTGCTTGATGTGTCAAATCCAGGTTCTCCACAGTTGATGAATACAATTAAACTGGAGGGAAGTGTCGGTGGATTGAGGATGCAAGAGAATATGTTATGGGCGAGCGATTTCGGTGGTAATTTATATAAAATTGATTTAACAGATTTGCTAAATCCAAAGCTTGAAAAATTTGCACACGTCGAAGGACAAATAACTTCCTTCGAAGTAAATCAAACAGAATTGTGGATGACTAACATTAAACGCAGCCGTTTTAGTTCAATCTTAGATCCCTATCATTCATCGAACATCGAACGAATAAATCAGATCAAGGTTGGATTTAAGATATTCAGGGATTATCCAATTTTCGGAATTGGAAACATTGATCTTAATGAAATTTATAAACGTTACAGGGAAAGCACCGATAAATATTCTTATGGTCATCTTCACAATAATTACTTGCACATGCTCGCAATACTTGGGATTCTAGGATTTATTGTTTTTATTTCGATACTCGTAAAAACATTTTTCATTCACTTAAAGAGTTATCGCCAAAGTGAAAAGAATGAATTCTATCGTTCGGTTTCGAGCGGGTTATTTGCTGCTTTCATCGGAATTTGTATTAGCGGCTTGTTCGAGTATAATTTTGGCGATCATGAAATTGTAACGCTGTTTTGGCTGTTAGCAGGACTCAACCTTTCTATTCAAAAATTAGTCAGAATCCAGCAATGACAATTTCTGCTTGTATTACTACACATAACGAAGAGTTGA